>JBFGLX010000029.1:0-18618 GCA_041575955.1 Thermoanaerobaculia bacterium | reverse complement strand
TCGAGCGCAGCGAGATGTTCTTCTGGAACTTCTGCGACAACTACCTGGAGCTGGTCAAGAGCCGCTCGTACGGCAACGAGGGCGAGGCGGCGGCGGCGTCCGCCAACCGCGCGCTCGCCCTGGCGCTGTCGACCCTCCTCAGGCTGCTGGCGCCCTATCTGCCGTTCGTCACCGAGGAGGTCTGGTCGTGGTGGCGGGAAGGTTCGGTCCACCGGGCGCCCTGGCCGGACGCGGGCGAGCTGCTCGCGGTGGCCGGCGACGCCACCGAGCTGACCTTCGAGGTCGCCGGCGCGGCGCTCGGCGAAGTGCGCAAGGCCAAAACGGAGGCCAAGGTGTCGCTGCGGGCGGAAGTCAGCGAGGCAGTCGTGCGCGACACTCCCGAGCGGCTGAGCGCACTGCGCGCCGCCGAAGGCGACCTGCGCGGCGCCGGCAAGATCGAGCGCCTGCGCCTCGAAGAGGGCGACGGGTTCGCGGTCGAGGTGTCGCTGGCTAGTCCGGCCGGGTAGCCGCGGCGCCGCCCAGCCGGGGTCGAGCTCGAACGCTCACGGCACCGGGCAGCCGCCGCGGAGCATCTCGGCCAGGAATGAGACGGAGATCAGGAGTGTGACGGCGGCGTAGAAGGAGAGGCGGAGGACGATGCGGGATCTCGTGGGCATGCTGTCAGCGCCTCCGAACCTACTGTACGCGTCGCCGCTCGCTCCGGTTCAGGCCGGAGCTCTACTCGTCGCCTACGCAGATGCCGAGCTCGCGCGCCGTGCACAGGGTGTCGCAGTCGAGCGGCACCGATTTCATGCGCGCGGTGGCCACCTCGAGCGGCACGGTGCGCACCTCCGGTGGGTCGAGCGCCACCATCACCGACCACTCGCCGCGCGCCACCACCCGCACCGCGGCGGCGCCGAAGCGCAGCGCGATCAGCCGGTCGCGGGCGGTGGGGCTGCCGCCCCGCTGCAGGTGGCCGAGCACCACGCTCCGGGTCTCCTTGCCGGTCTCTTCCTCGATCTGGCGGGCGAGCTGCTCGGCGATTCCGCCGAGAACCACTTCGCGGCCGACCCGGCGCGGCCCCTTGGTCACCATCTGCCCCCCGGCCGGCTTGGCGCCTTCGGCGACCACCACGATCGAAAAGTGCCGCCCGTGCGCCTCGCGGTCCCGGATCTTGCCGTAGACGCACTCGAGATCGTAGGGGATCTCGGGCATCAAAATGACGTCGGCGCCGCCGGCGACGCCGGCGTAGAGCGCGATCCAACCGGCGTAGCGCCCCATGACCTCGACCGTGAACACCCGCCGGTGGGCTTCGGCGGTCGAGTGGAGCCGATCGACGGCCTCGGTCGCCACCGTCACCGCGGTGTCGAAGCCGAACGTGGTCACCGTGCCGTTGAGATCGTTGTCGATGGTCTTCGGGACGCCGACGATCGGCAGGCCCTTCTGGGCCAGGGCGTGGGCGATATGCATCGAGCCGTCGCCGCCGATCGCGATCAGGGCGTCGAGCCCCAGGCGCTCGAAGTTCTCGACCACCTCGTCGGAGCGGTCGACCGTCTCGGTCTCGCCGTCGGCCGTCTTCATCGGGAACTCGAGCGGATTGCCCCGGTTGCTGGTGCCGAGGATGGTGCCGCCGAGGTGGGCGATGCCGCGCACCGACTCGCGGCTGAGCTGCACGATCTTGGAGGTGTCGAGCAGGCCGGCGTAGCCGTCGCGGATGCCGATCACCTCCCAGCCGCGGTGCAGGGCGCCGCGCACCACCGCGCCGATCACCGCGTTGAGCCCCGGGGCGTCGCCGCCGCCGGTGTTGATGGCGATGCGCTTGATCTTCCGAGCCATGGCCGAGTCTAACCCTGACGCCGCTGGAGACAACGACTTCACCGATCCGAGCCAGCCCGGATCGAAGCCGGTCACCGCGCCGTAACCGGCGCCGGCACGGGCGCCTGGCGTCGGACCAAACCTTCCGGCCGTGGGTCTCGTCTAAGAGGGAGACGCGAAAGGCCACCCGGGACGAGCGCAGGGGCGAGGCCGGCCCCCGCCCAAGTCGCCGCGGGGCACGGCCGATCAGGTTGACACGAGACAGGAGCCAGCCCATGACCTCGAGACAGAAACCGACCCTACTCCTCGGCATCGCCGTTCTGCTGACCCCCGCCCTGGCGGCGGCCGGAGACTGGTGCCACGACGGCGACGGCTGGGGCGACCGCCGCGGCTACCACTGCGAGGTGCGCGAGATCGTGCTGCCGGCCGATCGCTCTGTGATCGCGGTCGACGCCGGCAAGAACGGCGGCATCAGCGTCAGCGCCTGGGAGCGCGACGAGATCCTGATCGAGGCCAAGGTGGCCGCCCACGCCGACGACGACTCCGAGGCAACCGCGCTGGTGGCGCAGATCTCGATCGCGACCGACGGAGTCATCCGGGCCGACGGCCCCGGCCGGGGACGGCACGAGAGCTGGTGGGTGAGCTACCGCCTGCGGGTGCCGCGCAGCTCCAACCTCGACCTCGAGGCCAACAACGGCGGCATCAGCATCGACGGCGTCGTCGGCACCTTGAAGTTCGACACCACCAACGGCGGCATCGGGCTCTCCGGCGTCGGCGGCGACGTCCGCGGCGAGACCACCAACGGCGGTGTCAAGGTCGAGCTCACCGGCGACGGCTGGGAGGGCGCCGGCCTGAACGTCGAGACCACCAACGGTGGCGTCAAGGTCCGGGTGCCCGACGGCTACAACGCGCGGCTCGAGACCGGCACCGTCAACGGCGGCCTGGAGGTCGACTTCCCGCTCACGCTGCAGGGCAAGATCGGCCGCAAGATCGAGGTCGACCTCGGCGCCGGCGGCAAGACCCTTCGGGTGATGACCACCAACGGCGGCGTGCGCATCGACCGGAGCTGATCGCGGGTGCCGCAGCTGGAAACCTGGCGAGGGGTTCTGAAGGGTTCGCTGGAAGACGACAACGCCAAGGGGTCAAGTTCGCGGGTCAGGAGCCTCGGAGGCGGCCGTCCGGCTCACCAGGCGATGCGGCGGAAGCTGAACGCTCTCTCCGACGGCCCGTCCTTGTTGACCAGCACCAGGTAGATCGACAGCGAGTCCTCGTCCTCGCGGCGCAGCGTGAGGCCGTTGAAGTAGGCCTCGCGCTCTCCGAGTCTGACGAGCGGGAAGCTCACGAACTTGTCCTTCTCCTCCCAGCCGACGAACTCGGGCGTGAAGTGCTTGACCTTGAGCACCAGGCTGCCTTCTTCCTCCACCAGGAGCATCGCCTCGGTGAAGACCACCTTGCCCTCCCGCGCCAGGGTGAAGATGCCGTGCATCCGGTCTCCCGTCGCCTGGCTCCAGATCTCCTCGCAGTCGCCGCCCAGCCCTTCGCCGCGCCAGTAGCCGGCGAGCCAGGCGACGTCCGAGATCTTCGCCGCCGGCGAGGCCGCTCCCTCCTCGAGCCGTAGCGTGTTGGGCGAGCTCTCGACCTGCGCGGCGGCCGGCAGCGCCGCCAGGGCCGCGATTACCAGGAGTGTTCTGGATCTCATCGGGATCTCCTTTCTCCCGCCAGCAGGATGGCTGGCGATCTACTAGACGAACGGGAGCAGGACGAATCTACTCGCCGGTGACGATGCGATTCTGGCAGGAGGAGGGTCGGCCGAAAGACTACGAGCTGTACGAACGGCTGCTCGAGGACGCCGCCGGCGAGTTCTGCCAGCTCTTCGTCCTTCCGAATGGCGTCTCGCCGCTCGCTTCGGCCTGGCTTCCCGGCGGCGATCCGAACCGGGCGGCGGGGCTCGCGGCCGTGACCCGCGCCCTGCGTGCCGAGGGCCAGCTCGAGCTGCCGGACGCGCTCGGCGTCCTGCCCGACGATCACGTCTCCGTGGTCCTCGCGCTCGGCAGCTGGATGATGTCCGACCCCGACGTCCGTCGGGATGGCGAGAGATCCCGAGCCTCAGCCGACCTTCACCCAGTGCTGGCAGATCTCGGTCCGCCAGTGGGGATCGTCCTTGGCCAGCGCCTGCTCGGTGAAGCGGTCGATCTCGCTCCGGCCGACCCGCGCGTGCCGCAGCGCCTGGCGCACCTCGGCGACCAGCACCAGGGGGTTGGCGCTGGCGGCGCTGACGCGGATCTCCGGGTAGTACGGCTCTTTGAAAGCGTCCAAGGCTTCCCTTCCCTGTCTAGTAGGACGCATCGAGGGGCGAAAGCGTTTCACATGATTTCCTTGAGCCGGGCGTAGCCGGAACGGCTGACGGGCAGGCGGGCGCCGTCGCGCAGGAAGGCGATCCGGCTGTCCTTGGCGTAGGGCTCGATGCGCGCCAGGCGATCGACGTTGACCAGGTAGCAGCGGTGGATACGCACGAAGCCGCCCTCTTCGAGGAGCCGCTCGAGCTCCGCCAGGCGCTGTTTCTTGCGCAGGCGCCGGCCGCCGCAGTGCAGGATCACGTAGTCGTCGTCCGACTCGATGTAGTCGATCTCGGCGCGCGGCAGGATGTGGATCTCGGCGCCTTCGCGAACGATGACCCGATCGCTCGGACGGCCGCGCTCGCGGCGCATGCGGGCGAGCTCGGCGAGCGGCTGTCCGGCGCCCGCCTCGCGCCGCTGCCGCGCCCGATCCAGGGCCTGGCCGAACCGGTCGGCGGAGAACGGCTTCAGCAGGTAGTCCACCGCCTGCACCTCGAACGCCTTGAGGGCGTACTCGTCGTGGGCGGTGGTGAAGACGATCTGTGGCATATGCCCGATGAGCTCGAGCACCTCGAAGCCGTCGAGCTTCGGCATCTGGATATCGAGGAGTACGAGATCGGGCTTCAGCTCGTCTATGCGGCGCACGGCGTCGAAGCCGTTGGCGCACTCCCCGACCAGCTCGAATCCGGGCCGTTCGGCCAGATACTCGACCAGCAGCGCGCGCGCCGGGGCTTCGTCGTCGACGACCAGCACCGACATGCTCTCCGGCGTCTCAGCCACGAGTCGCCTCCGTTGCCGCGGCGGGCTCGAGCGGCAGGAGGATCTCGACCTGGAAGCTCGAGCCGTCGACCGACGTCACCAGCGAGGCCCGGCCGCCGTAGAGGAGCTCGAGCCGGCCGCGCACGTTGGCCAGGCCGATGCCTGTGCCGCGCTCGTCCGGCCGGTCTGGATCGCGGCTGTTGCGGATCGAGATCGCCAGCCCCGCGCCGTTGCGGCGGCAGCCGAGGGCGATCTCGCCGCCCTCGACCAAATGGGCGATGCCGTGCTTGAGCGCGTTCTCGAGCAGCGGCTGCAGCAGCAGCGCCGGCACCCCGGCGCGCAGGCAGTCGTCGTCGACCGTCTGACGGTAGCGCAGCCGCTCGCCGAAGCGGACGCGCTCGACGTCGAGGTAGGCCGCCGACAGCTCGAGCTCCTGTTCGAGCGGGATGGTGTCGTCGGCGCCCAGGCGCAGGCTCGCGCGCAGGAAGTCGCCGAGCCGGACGGCGGCGTGGCGCGCCGCCGGCGGGTCGGAGCCGCACAGGGAGCTGATCGAGTTGAGGCAGTTGAACAGGAAGTGCGGGTCGATCTGGGTGCGGAACGCCTGCAGCTCGGCCTCGCGGGCCAGCACCTGGAGCTCGAGCGCCTGCTGCCGGGCCTTGCGCGACGCCTCGAAAGCGAGCAGCAGGTAGCCGAGCGTGGCGGCGAGCAGATAGAGCAGGATGCCGGCGGCGAAGAAGAGTGGCCGGTGGGCGCCGAACAGGGTCTCGCCCTCGGCGACCGGTGCGATCCGCGACAGGAAGCCGGCCCAGCCGCGTCCCATCAGGAGCAGCAGACCGGTCGAGAGCAGCGCGGCGATCAGCTGCGAGCCGACGACCCGCGCCACCGGCGTCCTGGGCACCGGGTTGGCCAGGCAGACGTACCAGGAGGCCATGGAGACGAACGCGTAGACGACGGTCAGGGGCACCGCGAGGGCGGCCGCCGCCGGCCAGAGCTCGAGGTCGCGACCGGCGACGACCGAGGCGACCAGGAGCCCTATGAGCGCCCAGCCGAACAGGTAGAGCGCCAGGCTGGTCTTGTCCTTGAGGATCGGATGCAAGGGATCGCCTTTGGGTGGGCTGGGTGCTCAGTTCTTGATTTCGACGCCGCCCATGATAGCCATCCCCTTGACCACCAGGGTGGGGGCGTTCGGGCTCGACGGCGCAACGGTCTCGTCGGCGGCGCCGCCGAGCAGAGGCAGCACCCGGAAGTCGATCCGCCACTCCCTCGGCACCCGCAGGTCGATGCCGCCCCAGAAGGCGAAGACGTGCAGCACCGGCGGCTCGCCCCGGATCGCGGCCCCGGTCAGATCGATCTCGCAGCCGCCCATGATGGCGGTCAGGTCGCCGCCCCGGAAATCCTGGCTGGAGAACTGGCGCTCGAGGCCGCTCCAGAAGGCGAAGCCGTTGACCACCGACTCGGCGCCGGTGACCGCGTCCCGCCTGCGCAGCGCCCCGAGGATCAGGTTGATCCCGATCAGGACCAGGATGGCGGGCCAGAAGAACGCCCACGGCTCGAGGTCGACGATCTCCACGTTGTAGAGCAGGATCCAGAGCCCGCCGCCGATCAGCACCCAGCCGAAGAACGCCTGCTGCCGGCTGGCGCGCGGCAGCTGGGCGACGCCGATGGCGATCAGCGCGACCGGCCAGTAGATCAGGAAGTCGCCGGCATCCACGATCCGGAGGTTGTCGAGGGTGAACACCACGCCGGCCGCGATCACGGTCAGACCGAGAATCAGCTTCGGGGCGCTGATGCCGGCGCCGTCAGCCATTGGTCATCTCCCCGGCCTTGACCGGCGCCCTCTCGAACAGGGCCTTCCAGACGATGTAGAGGCCGACGATGATCAGGCCGATCGACCAGGAGTTCTCCCAGTAGAGGCCCCAGATCTCGAACACGTTGATGAACGTCCAGACGCCGATCAGCAGCAGCAGCACGCCGGACGAGCGGCGGCCGTCCTCGGGCAGGATCAGCTTGGAGATGCCGAGCAGGATCAGCAACAGCGGCCACGACTCGCCCCAGTCGAGGCCGTAGATGCGCAGGGTGTTGATCAGGAACCAGCAGCCCAGAGCCACCAGCAGCAGACCGCCGCTGCGCTGCTTCGCGGTCTCCGCCCCGACCAGCCGCGCGACGCCGATGCCGATCACGATCAGCGGCCAGAGGTGAAACAGGCCGTGGACGTCCAGGCCCGAGAAGCTCTCGAGGGCCAGCGCGACGCCCAGCGCGAGGATGATCACGCCGGCGATGAGCTGCCCGTTCTTTCTCCTGTCACTCATGGTTCCTCCCTTTCCGTCCTGCCCACCCTACGCGGTGCGCCGCCGTTGGCAACCGCCCGGTCGGTGAATGGCGGCCGCCGGGCGGTGAACGGCGACCGGGATACCATGACCGGCCATGTCCGAAGGGCGCCAGCCGGGGATCCGGTCGTTCCCGTTCCGACCGTGGGTGCGCGACACCTGTCGCAAGGCGACCATCTGGGGTATCGGCATCGTCGGTCTGCTGGGCGGCGTGACCTGGCTGTTCCGCGATCCGCGCAGCGAGCCGCTCAGCCGTGCGTTCGGCGCGCTGCTGCTCTACGGCCTGCTCTTCCTGGTCTCGCTGGCGAAGATCTGGTGGACCGCCGGTGGCGCCGCGGTCGTGCTCGAGGACGGCACGCTCGCCTACCAGCCACTGCACACGTTCCGCCCGAAGCGCATCCCGCTCGACAGCGTGCTGGCCTGCGCGCCCAAGCCCGAGACCCAGTCCCTGCGCTTCGTATACGAGGCGTCGCCGGGGCACGGCCGGGAGTTCTTCCTGAATCTCGGAGTGATCGAAGGCCGCACCGAGCTGCTGGCGCTGCTCGGCGAGCGCCTCCGGGAGCGCGGCCTGGTGCCGGTCGAGGGCGCGCACGCGTCGTGGCGGCGTCCGGACTGGTCGGAGTCGTAGCCGGCCCCGCTGGCGAGAAGGTCAGGCCAGCTCGCGGCGCAGCCGGCCGGGCGCGTCGGTGAAGACGCCGGCCACGCCGCGCTCGAACAGCTCGCGCGCGGCGGCCGCGTCGTTGACCGTGTAGGCGAGCACCGGGCGGCCCTCGGCTCGCGCCGCGTCGATCAGGGCCGGCTCCGCCAGCCGCCGGTGGCAATGGACGCTCCAGGCGGCCAGCCGGTCGGCCGCGGCCAGCAGCTCGGCCGCCGAACCGTCGCCGATGGGCGCCAGCGGCCGCGCCGGCAGGGCCCGGCGAACCGCCTCGAGCAGCCGCCAGTCGAAGCTCGACAACAGCACCCGCGGCCGGTCGCCCAGGATCGCCGCGAGCGCCCGCACCAGCTCGGGGGCGCCGGCGTTGCGGCGCTTGAGCTCGACGTTCAGCGGCATCGCGGCGGGCAGCCGGTCGACGATCTCGTCCAGCGTCGCGAGCGTCGGCACGATCTCGGCCAGCCGGGCCCGGGACGACTCCTCGACCACCTCCGGACGCCCGGCGAGTCGCTCGAGGTCCCAGTCGTGAAACGCCACCAGCGAGCCGTCCTGGGTGAGCTGGACGTCGAGCTCGATCATGTCGGCCCCCTGGGCGACCGCCAGCTCCAGGCTCTCGAGGCTGTTCTCGAGCGCCTCGGCGGCGACGCCGCGGTGGCCGACGATCCAGGGGGGCCGGCGATCGATGATCATCCGCGCATACCACCCTTTCGAGGCGAATCCGTCAAGTCCGCGGAGGGACGCGGTTGGGGGCGGGGCTGGCTCGCGCCCCTTCTGAACGGGGAGCACGAGAGAGCCTTGCCCGGCAACAACACCTGGCAAGTCTCCTCTTGTGGTGACGGAGTGGGGGCGCTGCGCTTTAGGCCCCGTCTGGGGTGCCCTGGCCCTTTCCGTACCGCTACCCGGGGCGTAGATACGAGTAGTATCTTGGCCACCATGGGCGAACCGCCGCCGGAGCTGCCGATCAGCCGCCGGCTCACCCTCGCCGGCTTCACTCTCGGGCACGGCTCGGACACCGCGGCGATGACCGGGGTGACCGTGATCCTCTGCCCCGAGGGCGCCACCGCGGCCGCGGACGTGCGCGGCACCGCCACCGGCACCCGCCAGTTCGACTCGCTGCGCATCGGCCACAGCCTCAACTCCAAGGCGCACGCCGTGGTGCTCGCCGGCGGCAGCACCTACGGTCTCTCCTGCTCCGACGCCGTGCTCGAGCGCCTGGCCGCCCGGGGCTACGGCCTCGAGACCGGCTACCGCCTGGTGCCGGTGGTGCCGACCGCGATCCTCTTCGATCTCGGCTTCGGCGACGGCAACGCCGCCCCGTCGCGCGCCCTGGTCGAAGCCGCGCTCGACAGCGCCGCCACCGGCGACATCGAGTGCGGCAGCGTCGGCGTCGGCACCGGCGCGACGGTCGGCAAGGTCAACGGCCGCGAGCTGGCCATGAAGGGCGGCTTCGGATTCGCCAGCCTGACCGCGCCCGACGGGCCGACCGTGGCCGCGGCGGTCGCGGTCAACGCCTACGGCTGCGTCCGCGATCCGAAGAGCGGCGCCCCGGTCGCCGGCGCCCGCGCCGCCGCCGATTCGCACGAGCTGCTCGACGGCGAGGCGCTCCTGGAGGGGCTGCAGCCCGGGAAGCCGCATCCGTGGGAGAGCAACACCACCCTGGCGGTGGTCATGACCGACGCCAGGCTCACCAAGGCGGAGGCCCGCAAGGTCTGCGAGATCGCCTTCGGGGGCATCCATCGCGCGCTCTCCCCGGCGCTGACCCTCTACGACGGCGACCTGATCGTGACCCTGGCGCTCGGCGACCGCGCCGCGCACATCCATCAGGTGGGCGTCCTGGCGCAGCGCGCGGTGGCCGAGGCGATCCTGACCGGCGTCCGCGAGGCCGACGGCTTCGGCCTGCTGCCCGCGGTCAGGGACCTCTAGCTGCAGAAAGCCCCTGCCGGGGACCCCTGCCCCAGTCCCTTGCGCGCTCCCCGCCGGGGCGCTAGCCTCGCGGGACAGGGACCCGTGATGGTCAAGTTTCCGACGGTCGGCAGCTACTCGAGAGAGGTGGCGGTGGCGGTAGCGGCGCTGCTCGTGCTGGTCGTCGTCAGCTACTGGAGTCCCTGGACCGAGGCCTACGATCTTCACTTCGGAATCCGACTGGCCCTGGTCGCCTTGGCCGCGCTGGCCTCGATTCACGCCCCTCTCGGCGTCGGCTCGCTCGGACTGGGAGCGGCCGCCCTGCCGCTGGCGATCGCCGCCGCCGGTCCCGGCGCCACCGCCTGGATCGCCGCCTGCGCCTACCTCCTGCGCGGCCTGATCGTCCTGATCCTGCCGGCCAACCGCTTCCCCGAGCGGTCTCGCTGGCGCCTCAGCGGCATCCTCGAGCAGTCGGCACGATTGGGGCTCGCCGGGCTGGCCGCCGGGCTGGCCGGCCAGGCGCTCGATAGCGGCTTTGCCGAAGGTCTGCAAGGCCTGGCGCTGGCCGGGGGCGTCTCCGGGGTCGCCTACGTCGGGACCCTGGTCGCCACGCGCTGGCTCTCCCAGGGCTCGGTCGCTTCGCTCCTCTGGCGATCCGCGGCCCGGCCGCTGGCTCTCGATCTCGGCGCCTGGGTCTTCGGACTGGTGCTGGTGGGAGTGGCAAGGCAGCTCGGCTGGCTGCCGGCGCTGCTGCTGCTGGCCCTGCTCGCCGTCATGTCGCTCGAAGCGGCGCGCAACGCGGGCCTCAGGCAGCTGGCGCTCGGGCAGCTCAATCTGCTGCGCGAGGTCACCCGCGCCGGCCACCGGATCATCTTCCGGCGGCCCGACATGCGTGGGATCGCCGAGCAGATCCACCTCGAGTGCCGGCGCATGGTGCCGTTCTCCTGGTTTCGCTTCGAGCTGCGCGACGGCGAGTCTCGGGCCGCGAGCTGGGCGGCCGGGCCCGACGGCCGGGTCGGGGAGCACGAGCTCGAGGTGCCCGACAACCCGCCGCCGCTGCCGGGCATCCATCGGCGCTCCGGCTGGCGGATCGTCGACCGCGAGCTGGCCACCGAGGATCGGGTGCTCGGCCGGCTGCGCCTGTGGTGCGATCCCCGGCGCCTCGACCGCGGGTCGCTCGACCTCCTCGATACCCTGCTGCCGCAGATGGCCGCCGCGGTTCACCGCGCCTTCCTCGACCGCGAAGCGAAGCACGACCCGCTGACCGGCCTGCCCGACCGGCGCTCGCTCGAGCGGCAGTTGGAGCGGACGTTCGCCGACTGCCTGGAAGAGGGCACGCCGATGGCCATCGTGATGTGCGACCTCGACCACTTCAAGCGGATCAACGATCGGATCGGCCACGCGGCCGGCGATCAGGCGCTGATCGAGATCGCCCGCCTGATGGAGGACCACCGGCGCGAGACCGACCTCTGCTGCCGCTACGGCGGCGAGGAGTTTGCGGTCGTGCTGGAGAGGACCGACGGCCAGACTGCGCTGCGAGTGGCCGAGCGGCTGCGGGCGGCGGTCGAGCAGCTACGCTTCCAGGTCAGGGGGCGGAAGGTGCCGCTGCGGATCAGCGCCGGCGTCGCCTCGTTTCCGGCCCTGCCGGTCAGGAGCGCGGCCGACCTGCTGACGCTGGCCGACGACGCCCTCTACGAGGCCAAGCGCCAGGGCCGCAACCGCTGCCTGCTGAACGCCGGCGGCAACCGTTTCGTGGACGTCGAGGGCGCCTTCACCGACGACGACGATCCCCAGCAGAAGCTGGTGCCGCCGACGCTGTTCGCCTAGCCTCGAGTCGAGGACTCCTACTCCAGCGGCCAGAGCGGCGCCAGCATCCAGTCGCCCCGGTCGTCGACCGTCCGCGGCTCCGCGCCTCTGCCGATCGACTCCGCCGGGCTCGCAGCGTCGGCCAGGCTCTGATACTCGGCGCGGTTGGCGCTCACGGCCTGGGGCAGCCAGGCCGGCGGGCGATCGGCGGCCAGATTCTCGGCCAGATCGAAGGGAATGAAGAAGGCGTCGCCGATCTCCTCGATCAGGCCGTGCCGCCGCGCGTCCGATGCCAGCCGCAGGTAGGCGGCGCGGATCGGATTGAGCGCCCGCCGGTAGGCCTCGCGGAACTCGCCGCGGAGCGGGTGGGCGCGCCGCGGCGTGCGGATCGCCGGGCCCTCGCCCAGACGGCGCGCGACGTGCTCGGTCACTCCCGGCGACTCGCTCCACGGGCCGACCAGGGGGTCGGCCACGCCGAGGCTCGCCAGATCGGGGTTCTGGCCGGCGAGCACCGCGAACGCCTGGCGGCCGACCGCCGGGGCGATTCGGCGCCCGCGCGCGCGGGCGGCGCGCCGCGCCAGCGCGGCGAGCAGCTCGCCCAGGAGCGCGTCGCCGAGCGCCGGCTGCAGCCCGGAGATCGTAGCGCGCAGGTGCCGCCAGAGATCCGCCGCGGCCGCGTCCGGGCCTGGCTGCCGCGGCATCCGCGCCCGCCTCGCGAGGCGCAGCCGGAGGCGCCAGCGGTGGAAGGCGGCGGCGCCGCGGAGGGCGCCGGCGCCCGCCGGCACCACTCCGCGCCCACCCGGCTCGAGCAGCGCTCCGGCAAGGGCGCCGGTGGACGGGGCATCGCCGAGCGCCGCCTCGAGCTTCTCGCGGTCGAGGTAGAGCCGCAGGCGCACGATGCGCACCGGCGCCCGCTCCGGCATCGGCGCGCCCAGGCTGTGCAGGGCGTACCTGAGTCCGGTCGTGACCACGTGCCTGAGCAGAGTCGCCCCGAAGTGCGCGAGTGGCGGCTGGGGGCCGGGCAGGAGCAGGGAGCGGCTGCTCACCGGCTCAGGGCTTCCAGAACGAGCGCGTGAAGAGCGCCGCGATGGCGTACATCTCGAGGCGGCCGAGCAGCATCAGGAGCACCATCAGCGCCTTGTCCCAGGCGTCGAAGAACGAGAAGTTCATCGTCGGGCCGACCGCCTCGAGGCCGGGGCCGATGTTGCCGAGAGTGGCGGCCGAGGCGGTGGCCGCGGTCATCAGGTCGGGGCCCGAGATGCTCAGCAGGGCCGCGCCCAGAGCCCAGGTGCTCAGGTAGAGGATGAAGAACCCGGCGACGCTGCGCGCCACCGAGTTGGGGACCACCTGGCGGCCGACGAAGATCGACAGCACGGTGTTGGGGCTGAAGATCAGCCTGACCTCGCGCAGGGCCGACTTGATGCCGATCACCATGCGCATGACCTTCATCGACCCGGAGGTCGAGCCGGCGCAACCGCCGACGAACATGAGCGCGACCAGCACCATGCGGGTCAGGGTCGGCCACTGGTCGAAGTCGGCGGTGGCGAAGCCGGTGGTGGTGAGGATCGAGACCACCTGGAAGAGGCTGTCGAGCGCCGCCCTCGGGGTCGCGTCGTAGGCCTGGTGGCGGATCAGGTCCCAGGTCACCAGGACCGTAGCCGCGGCCAGGATGATGATGTAGAGGCGAAATTCGGTATCGCGGAAGAGATTCCAGCCGCCGCGCAGCCGCAGGCGGTAGTAGAGCGAGAAGTTGGTTCCCGCGCAGATCATGAAGAAGATGACGATGATGTCCACCAGGGGCGATTGGAACGCCGCGACCGAGGCGTTGCGGGGCGAAAAACCGCCGGTGGACATGGTCGAGAAGGTGTGGGTCAAGGCGTCGTACAGGTCGAGGCCGACGAGCATCAAGAGCCCCGTCTGGATCGCGGTGAACAGCAGATAGATCTTCCACAGGATGGCGGCGGTCTCGCGGATGCGCGGCTGCAGCGCCTCGGCCGAGGGCCCCGGCACTTCGAGCTTGTAGAGGAAGCGGGCGCCGGGGCCGAGCTCGGGCAGCAGGGCGACGAAGAGGACGATGATCCCCATGCCGCCGAGCCACTGCGTGAAGCTGCGCCAGAACAGGACGGCGCGGCTCGAGCCCTCGATGTCGGTCATCACCGAGGCGCCGGTGGTGGTGAAGCCGGAGGCCGATTCGAACAGGGCGTCCACCGGATGGGCCATGGCGCCGGTCAGCAGATACGGCACGGCGCCAAACACCGACGCCAGGACCCAGCCGCCGACTACGATCAGGATGCCTTCGCGCCGGTAGATCTCGCCCGACCCGCTGCCCAGCAACATCAGCAGCAGGCCGCTCGCGCCGGTGGCGAGCGCCGCCGCCACGAACGCGGCGGCGTCGGCGCGCTCGCCGTAGAACAGGGCGCAGATCGCCGGCGCCAGCTCCGTGACTGCCAGGAGCAGAATCAGCCGGCCGAGGAATCGGAGCGCGGGTCGGAAGTTCAAGGCTCGGCCCGCCAGGCTAACCGCTCGCCCTGCGCTCGCGTCCCGGGAAGAGCAGCCTGACGGTCGGGATCTCCTCTTCGCGCACGAACAGGATCACCAGGTCGCCCACCTCGAGGCGATCCTTGCCGCGGGGCACGAAGACCCGGTCGCCGCGGGCGACGGCGCCGACGATCAGGCCGGGCGGCGGCTTCATCTCGGCCAGGGTGACGCCGACGGCCGGGCTGGCCTCGGCGAGGCGGCGCTCGACCACCATCGCCCCGCGCTGCAGCGAGACGATGTTCGAGCTGTAGTCGCTGTCGATGTAATCGCTGATTCTCTGATAGGCGAGCTGGCGCGGGGAGAAGACCTTCTGCAGATCGAGCCGTCGCCAGAGCTGCGAGGTCTCGGCGCGCTGCACCAGCGCCAGCACCTGAGGCACTCTGAGCTCCTGGGCCATCAGGCACGCCATCAGGTTGGTCTCGTCATGAGCGGACAGGGCCGCGAAGGTGTCGGCGCGGTCGATGCGCTCGGCCTTGAGCAGCGCCAGCTCGGAGGGGTCGCCGTGAATCACCTGGTAACGGGGGAACTCCTCCGACAGCCGCTTGGCCGTCGAACGATCCCGCTCGATCAGCTTGACCTCCACCTGGAACGGCTCGAGCGCCTTGGCGACGGTCCTGGCGGTCGAGCCGCCGCCGGCGATCACCACGGTGCCGAGCTCGTGCTCGCTGTTCGACAGCAGGCGCTCCGCCTTGCCGACGACCTCGGTGGTGCCGAGCAGCAGCGCCTGGTCACCGGGCTCGGCCATGTCGTCGCCGGACGGGATGGTCATCGCGTCGCCGTTGTGAAAGAAGCCGACGATCAGGCTGTCGGCGGGCAGATCGACCTCGCGCAGGGGAAAGCGGGTCAACGGCGACTCGCTGTCGACCTGGAACTTGCGGAGCTGGATCTTGCCGCCGGCCAGATACTCCACCGCCACTGTGTTGTGGCCGCGGATCTCGTTCAGGATCTCGGTCGTCGTCAGCAGCTCGGTCGAGAGCAGCAGGTCGACGCCGAACAGGTCCTCGTAGAGCCTGCGGTCCTGGATCACCTCCTGCGCCTCGCTGGCGCGCACGACCGTGCGTCCGGCGCCCATCTCCTTGGCGATCAGCGACGCGGTGAGGTTGGCCTCCTCGGACGACGAGACCGCCATGAACAGGTCGCACTCGCCGACCTTGGCTTGCTTGAGCGTCGGCGGCCGCGAGCCGTTGCCGCGCACCACGCGCACCTCGAGCTCGTCCTCGATGCGCTCGATGGTCGCCGGGTTGATCTCTATGACGGTGACGTCGTGTCCCTTGCGGGAGAGCGAGCGGGCCAGGTGGAAGCCGACCTCGCCGGCGCCCATCACGACGTAGTTCTTGCTCTTCATTCGATTGCCGGCCCCGGGCCGCCGCAAACGCCTCGGGGCTACGAGCCGCGCAGCCCGCCGGTGAATCGCCTGGCGCTCGACTACCCCCGCGAGAGTCTACTCGATCGGATCTCGGCCGCTCTCCGCCGGAGGGGCCGCAAGGGCCTGTGCAGATTGACCACGGCCGGTGCTACTATTGACCAGTTCGTCAATAACTGGACTCAACCGGGAGGAAGAACATATGACTGGCAAGAGGTTTCTTTGCGCGCTGGCGCTGTCGAGCCTGATCGCATCCCCGATGGCCGTCGCGCAGGGAAGCGGCAGCATCGCCGGCAAGGTGGGCCGCGCATCGGGAACGGGCATCGGCGGCGTCGCCGTGGTCGTCAACGAGCTCGGCATGGCCGAGCTGACCGATTCCAACGGCAGCTTCTCCTTCTCCGGCGTCGCCGCTGGAACCTACTCCCTGACCTTCACCCTGGGCGACAACGTCGCCTCCGAAGAGGGCGTCGAGGTCAGCTCGGGCACGGCGACACGGGTCGACAAGACGGTCGACTGGAACGTCGCGTTCGCCGAGACCATCACCGTGGTCTCCGCCTCGCGCCGCACCGAGCGCATCGTCGAGGCGCCCGCCGCGGTCACCGTGATCAGCGAGATCGAGATCGAGAAGCAGGCCTCCCACGGCCAGCTGCCGAAGGTCCTCGAGTTCACCCCCGGCGCCGAGGTGACGCAGAGCGGCGTCTACGACTACAACTTCAACACCCGTGGGTTCAACAGCTCCCTGACCCGCCGGGTCGCGACGCTGATCGACGGCCGCAACCCCTCGGTGCCGTTCCTCGGCGCCCAGGAGTGGGCGGCGATGAGCTTCCCGCTCGACGATCTCGCCAGCGTCGAGCTCGTCCGCGGTCCGAGCGCCGCGCTCTACGGCGCCAACGCCTCGAGCGGCGTGCTCAACATGGTCACCAAGGACCCGCGCTCTTACCAGGGGGGCCAGATTCGCTTGACCGCCGGTGAGCTCTCGACCCTCAACGCCGATGCCCGCTGGGCCGGCTCGCTGGGCAAGGAGTTCTATCTCAAGCTCAACGGCGGCTACCGCTCGCACGGCGACTTCACCGTCTCGCGCGTCGGCACCACGGAGTATCCCGGTCTGCCGCGCGAGGTCGTGCGGCTCAATCCGCTCGACGACGACGAGATCTCCTTCTACAGCGCGCGCCTCGACAAGCACTTCAACGACGGCGGCCTGTTGACCTTCGAGGGCGGCGACCTGAACCTCGAGGGACCGGCCTTCCAGACCGGCATCGGCCGCGTCCAGCTCAAGGACGTGGAGCGCCCGTGGGCGCGGGCGAACTACAGCCGCCCGCACTGGAACTTCCTCGCCTTCCAGACCAAGCGCACGGCCACGGAGCAGACGGCCCTCTCCTCGGGCGCCAACATTCCGCTCGACACCGAGCGGGTGGCGTTCGAGGTGCAGACCAACTGGAGCTTCGCCGACGACAAGGCGCGCATCGTGGTCGGCGCCTCGGCGGCCGAGGAGGACATCGACTCGTTCGATCCGCGCCAGGGCCGGCAGACCCTGATCTTCGCGCCGATCAACAACGAGTACTCGGCGTTCTTCGCCCAGCTCGACTGGAACGTGAGCGACAAGGTCAAGCTGGTCCTGGCCGGCCGCCTGGACGAGAACGACCTGCACTCGTCGCAGTTCTCCCCCAAGGCGTCGCTGGTCTACAGCATCAACCCGAACAACACCCTGCGCTTCACCTACAACGAGGCGTTCCAGGTCGCGAACTACTCGGAGTTCTTCCTCGCCGCGCCCGCGGCCCCGCCGATCTTCGCCCTGGCGCCCCTGGAGGGGATCTTCTGCGCGCCCTTCGGGGTCACCTGCGGCTTCTCTCCCGCCGTCGGGGTGCTGGCGGTCGGCAACCGCAACCTCGATCTCGAAGAGGTCAAGACCTCCGAGATCGGCTACAGCGGCATCCTGGGCGGCAAGGCGTTCCTGACCGTCGACTACTACACCAGCGAGAACACCAACTTCATCACCGACCTGCTGCCGATGCTCGGCACGTCGCTCGGACGGATCAACCCGGCCTTCGGGCCGTACCAGCCGCCGGCGGGACTGCCGGCGCCGGTGCAGGCGGCCCTCCTGGCCACGCTGCGCGGCGCCCTCGGCCCGAGCTTCTTCATCCTGTCCAACAACCCGATCAACGGCGCCCCGATCCTGGCGGCGGCTTCCTACACCAACTTCGGCGACGTCGACACCCAGGGCGTGGACATCGGTCTCAACCACTACATCAACGAGAACTGGACCTTCAACTTCAGCTACTCCTGGTTCGATTTCGACATCAAGAACCCGCAGCCGGGGCTGAGCCAGATCCTGCTGCCGAACTCGCCCGAGAACAAGGCGAGCATCGGCATCTCGTATTCGGCCGACAAGTGGGACCTGTCGCTCTCGGGCCGCTGGGTCGAGGACTTCTTCTGGGCGGTCGGCCCCTTCCAGGGCCTGGTGCCGTCGTACGAGACCTTCGATCTTTCCGGCAACTACGACGTCACCGAGAACGTGCAGATCGGCATCCAGGTCTCGAACCTGTTCGACAACGAGCACTGGGAGTCGTTCGGCGGCGACATCCTCGAGCGCCGGGCGCTCGCCAACATCGCCTTCAGGTGGTAATCGCGGCGCTCGACCTTTCGAGCTGACGCGCACGGGCGGCCGCGAGGCCGCCCGTTCTGTTCTCGGGTGCCGGCACGGCGGCGGTCAGGTCGCGGCCGCCCCGCGCCCCGGGGCGGGGCCGGGCCCCCGCCACCGCGCTGTTCAAGGCGCTGTCGATCTAGTAGGTTCGGACAGGGTTGGAGGTTCGATGAAGTACGCGCTGGTCATTTTCGCGATCTGGCAGATGGGAGCGGCCACGGCGCACGCCTTGGAGGTCGAGGTCGCGCGCTCGCCGGACGTCGACTACTCGGCCTACCGGTCGTTCGGCTTCAAGGCGCAGGACGGAGTGCCCGCCGACCATCCGCTGGGCGAGAACGGCCAGCTGTTCAAGGAGGTCAGCGCCGCCGCGGGCGAGGCGCTGCTGGCGCGCGGGTTGACGCGGGTCGACGGCGAAACGCCCGATCTGTGGGTGACGTTCTTTGGACTGACCGAAGAGGAGCTGTCGATCGAAGGGGAGTCGAAGGAGCTGGGAGCGGGGG
>JBFGLX010000028.1:0-19076 GCA_041575955.1 Thermoanaerobaculia bacterium | reverse complement strand
CCCTCCGGGCAGCCGCTTCCGGGAGTGCCCCGGCAGCCGTCCAGGCGGTAGCAGGCCTCGAGACCGGCCCGCTCGGACAGCCGATTGGCGAACGCGACGCTGTCGTACCAGCTCACCCGCTCCACCGGGCAGGTCGGGCCGCAGGCGACGAAGAACGCAGGATTCGATCCCATGACTTCGAGCCATAGACCTTGCGTGACCTCGGTCTCCATGGCCCAGAAGCCGCGAGTCAGCTCGACCGGGTGGACAAGCTCGTCGTGGTCGCGGCCCGGCTCGCTTTCGGGGCTCCCGACGAGGAGCCGGCCTGGGGGAACGTATCGGAGGGTCATGCCGACCGCGTCGTCGAGACGGACGAAGCCTGGCGTCGGCGCGTCCGCTCGCGGCCCGCAGGCGGAGACGGGGAGAGCCAAGGATAGAGCCAGCAACACTCGAACCGACTGAAGCACGAGGCCTCGACACTAGCCGAAAACTCTTGCGCGGGCTCTCCTGGGCTGGGCGAGGCGGTTCGGGGGTGGGGCCTGCCGTTTCGAGCGGCTACTTCAGACCGACGCTCTCGACCTGCGTCCTGACCGCTTCGCGGAACAGATCCTTGAACTCCTTGCCGAGCAGCTTGCCGGTCTTCGGGTCCCGAGGGACCTGTACGACGCGATCGGTGGCGAAGTTGAATGGCAGCGGCGTGGAGAAGGGCTCGGCCTCGCGGACCGGGATCCATCTCGAGGTTGTGGTGCCGTCTTTGCGCGCCTCGTGCATGGCCTGGAGCATCCCGGCCTCGAAGATCACGTTCGGGTTGTCGCGGAAGCGAGGCTCGGTTCCTTCCGGCGCCTCCTCGGAGAGGTAGCAGACGCCGAACTCGCACCCCAGCAGCGCCTCTCGCACCTGCTGCTTGATGTCGCCCGTCAGGCTCTCTGTCTTCCAGAACTTGACCTCGAACAGGCCTGCGAACTCCTCCAGAACGGCGCGGATGATGGTCGTGACTGCGTCGTCCGAGTGCTCCGGAGTGGAGAGAAAGACCGTGCGCACCTCGATCGGAGAGCGCCCTCGAGCGGGCGTCTTCTCCAGCTCCTTGAATGCGCGGAGGGTGCTCGAGCTCCTCACCTGACTCGTCTCGTGCAGCCAGAAGACCCGGGCCGCCGACGCCGCCATGAGACGCAGCTGCAGCTTGGCGTTCTCGGTCAAGGGCAGGCACTCCTCGAACTCCAGCTCGAGCACGCCGAAGACTCGGCTGCCGTACTCGAGCGGGATGAGGATCGACGTCCGGGCGCTGATCTCCGCGGATGGCTTGTACTCGGGCAGATCTTCCGCGAGCGACCAGCTGTCGACGTAAGAGGTCGTGGACTCTCCCAAGCACTCTCCGCCGTCCTTCGTGAGCCAGATCGGCTTGCGGTGCAGGTACGCGTAGGTGATCGGCGATGAGGCGTGCCCGTCCTTGCCGACGACAGGCAGAGTCAACTGGTTCTTTTCCCATCTCGACCAGACCGTCGAGAGCGCCGGGACCTCCAGGTCCTCCGCCTGGACCCAGGTTCCGTCGGTGAGCACCTGAAAGAAGCAGGCGCCGAGGCGGTCGACGAAATAGGTCTCCAGCAGCCCCTTGACCTTGCGAAAGGTCTCCTCGTCGAGATTGTCGATCGCCAGCGAGAACTGGCGAAAGCGGGCCGTCCAGCGATTCCAAATGCTTTTCGGAACATTCTAACCCGGTCCTCCTGGAGGCCGGCTCGTGTAAGAAAAGCGGCGCTCCCGAGACTCACCCGGCGTGTACCCGGTGCCGGTCCGCGCGCATCGAAAGAGACGTGACCCCCGGCCCTCGCGGCCGGATTTTCCAGCCCGTTCTGAACATGGGAACCCATGACACCCCTCGCGCGCCGCGGCCCACGCTGAAGCTGGCGCTCAAGGCCCTGGGGATCGTCGCGCTGGCTCTCGGCGCCTTTCTGCTCGAGCGCCGATTCGATCTGAGCGCCCTGCTCGCTCCCGGCCGGATCGAGTCCTGGCTCGAGGCCGCCGGAGCCCTAGGCCCGCTGCTGTTCGTCGGGGTGATGGCGACGACCGTGATCACGCCGGTGCCGACCTTTCCCCTGGACGTCCTCGCCGGGCGGGTGTTCGGACCGTACCTCGGCACGCTCTACGCGGTGACCGGCGCCACGGCGGGCTCCATGGTGAGCTTCCTGGTCGCCCGCTGGTTGGGGCGCGAGCTGATCGCCCGCTTCCTGCGCGGACACATCAACTTCTGCCGCGAGTGCTCCGACCATCTGCTGACCCGGGTCGTGTTTCTCGCCCGGCTGGTGCCGGCGGTATCGTTCGACCTGGTGAGCTACGGTGCCGGGCTGACGAAGATGTCGCTGCCGAAGTTCGCCCTGGCGAGCTTCCTGGGGATGCTGCCGCTCACCTTCATCTACGTCTCCTTCGGCGGCCTGCTGCGGGTGAGCCGCCCCGTGGCCTGGATCGGTGGCGCGCTCGTCGTGGCGCTGTTCTTTCTTCTGCCGCGCTGGATCGAGCGCCACGACCTGTTCGGGCTCAGGCACGTCTTCCAGCACGACGACACCGGCGCATCGGCCGACTGCTGATCGGCCGCGGAGCAACGACGTCTGGCTAGCCGGCTCTCGCCAGCACCTCGACCTGTTGCTCCAGCGTGTCGCCGAGTCGCTCCTTCTGCATCTCCAGATCGAAGTGCGTCTGGAGATTAAGCCAGAAACGCTCGCTGGTGCCGAAGAACCGGGAGAAACGGAGCGCCGTATCGGCGGTGACCGCGCGCTTGCCGTGCACGATCTCGTTGATCCGGCGCGGCGGGACGCTGATCCCCTTTGCCAGGCGGTACTGGCTGAGGCCGAGAGGCTTCAGGAACTCTTCGAGGAGGATCTCGCCGGGGTGGATCGGATCCAGGATCTTCTTCGCCATCATGGACTCCTAGTGGTAGTCGACGATCTCGACGGCTTCGGCGCCGTCTCTCCTCCAGACGAAACAGATCCGGTACCGGTCGTTGATGCGGATGCTGTGCTGGCCCGCGCGATCACCCTTGAGCTTCTCCAGCCGATTCCCCGGCGGCATCCGCAGATCCTCGACACACTCAGCGGCGTCGAGGATCAACAGCTTGCGAAGCGTCGCCCTGGTGAGGCTCGCCGGAACCGCTCGGCTGCGCTCGCGTCGAAAGAGCTTCTCGCTTTCCCTGTCGCCGAAGCTCCGGATCACAGTCCGATCATAACGTGACGCGATATTAACGTCAAGCGTCATGTGCGTCGGGGTAGGTGCCAGTAGCTGAGCTCCTGAGTGGCCGCCTCTCGCGCGGGCATCTCGAGACCACGGGGGTCATGCACCGGGCCGCTCAGTCGGCGCGATAGATCACGCGGCCGGCCCGGATCGTGTAGCGGACCGCCGCCAGCGCCCGGAGGTCCAGGACCAGCTCCGGACCAATCCGAGGCTGGCTGAGAGGCGGAACAGCCCGCTTCGCATACGTCTTTCTAGGGCGCCGCCCGCTCGACCTCGGCCGCCTCGCCGGTCACCATCTCGGCGAAGTGGGCGTTGACCGAGTGGACCTTCTGGTAGATCGCGTCGGAGGCCCGCTGGTCGCCGGTGCGGCGCATGAGCGCGGCCAGGTTGAGCAGGTTGTAGAGCTTCAAGATCCCCTGGCTGTTGCCCCAGTAGAGGAGGTGGTCGTCGGCCTGGAGGAGCTTGGCCTGAGCCTCTTCGAGCTTGCCCTGGGCGGCCAGGCGGGCTCCCTCCATGTGCAGCAGGAGCCCCTTGGTGCCATCGACGTTGGGCTCGAAGGCGTCGCTCTCGAACTCCTCGAGGTGCGCCCTCAAGCCGTCCTCGACTTGGATCGCCTCTTCGAAGCGGCCGCCGGAGATGGCCACCAGGTGGAAGATGTAGGGCGATTCCTTGCGCACCAGGTTCCGGCACGCCTCGCGCTCCTCCGTGAACGGGGCCTGGTAGTCGCCGGTGTGGAAGTCTCTCCAGAAGCCCGCCCGGCACTCGATGAGCTCGACACGATCGGCGCTGCAGTGCTGGGCGGCGCGGGCGATGACCGAACCGATGGGCTCGAAGTCGCCGGACATGATGAACATGTCGGCGAGGTGGTAGTAGGAGACGCAGAAGCCCGGGTCGATCTCGAGCGCCTTCTCGAACGCCGCGCGCGCCTCGGCGTAGCGGCCCAGCAGCGTCAGCAGCTCGCCCATGGAATCGTGCGGGTTGGCCTGATCGGGCGCCACGTAGTGGTACTTGAGGAACGCCTCCTCGGCCTCCTTGAACTTGCCCTGCGCCATGGCGATGTAGCCCAGACGGTTCTGCGCGTTGACCCAGTTGGGGTCCTTCTCGAGCAGCTTGCGGTAGTGGCGCTCGGCGCGCTCCCAGTCGCGCTTCTCCCACGCCTCGGTCGAGCAGGTCATGAGCGCGTACGGGTCGCCCGGCTCGACCTCGAGGTACTTCTGGATCAGCAGGTCGGCCTTCTCGGTGTCGCGATCGGCCTTGGCCAGGGTGAAGCCGACCAGGACGCGCTCGCGCTCGGTGAGCCTGGCGAGGTCGACCTCGCGGAGCTCGGCCAGCAGCTGCTCGCGGTCCTCGCGCTCCCAGACGGTGTAGAGCAGCAGGACCTTGGGGACGGCGAAGTCGGGGTCGTGCTCGAGGGCGGCCTTGAAGTGCTTGGAGGACTCCTTGTGGTAGAACTTCCGGAGCGCTTCGAGCCCGCGCTCGAGCTCGGCGCGCGCCTCTTGGGAATCGGTCGTCCACTCGCGCCTGTCGCCCCGGCTCACCATCGCGTACGCGATGCCGACCAGAACCAGCACCACCAGGGTCAGAACGAGAATCTTCTTCATGGGCTTGTCTCCCGGCCGCACTCGATGGCGACCAAGGTCACGTCGTCGTAGGGCTCGGTGCCCTGGGTGAATTCGTCCAGCGATTCGAGGATGCGGGCGACCATCCCGGGCGGGCTCGAGCCGCCGTCCTCGACGACCCGCAGCAGGCGGTCGAAGCCGAAGCTCTCGCCACCGGGCGAGCGGGCGTCGATCACGCCGTCCGAGTAGCCGAGCACCAGGTCGCCGCACGCCATCGGCGCGAAGCGCAAGCAGTAGCTGCCGTTGTCGAGGGCGCCGAGCGGGATGCGGTTGGGCGGCAGGTCGAGCTCGGTGACCTCGCCCGAGCACCGGCGCACCAGCGGCTG
Organism: Thermoanaerobaculia bacterium; assembly: GCA_041575955.1. Classification (GTDB taxonomy): domain Bacteria; phylum Acidobacteriota; class Thermoanaerobaculia; order Multivoradales; family JAHEKO01; genus JAHEKO01. Next base: position 13,933 of record JBFGLX010000028.1, on the reverse strand, counting down.
CGGCTGGCCGGCCAGGGAATAGAGCAGCCCGTTGCCGCCGGGCGCCGAGGTCAGGTAGGCGAGCGCCACGAAGCTCTTGCGGCTGCCGAGTCCGTAGAGGCGGCGGTTGGCCAGGTTCAGGAGGTGCTCGGGGTCGCGATGGGTGAGGGCGAGCGAGTGCAGCACCTCGTGGGCCGCCATCATCACCAGCGCGCCGGAGACCGATTTGCCCGCGACGTCGCCGTAGACCACCGCCCGCGAGCCGTCGTGGGGCCCGGGCAGCTCGGTGAAGAAATCGCCGCCGACGTGCCGGGCCGGCCGGCAGACCGCGGCCACGTTCCAGCCGGGGCCGAAATCGAGCCGCGGCGGCAGCAGCCGGGCCTGGACCGAAGCGGCGATCTCCAGCTCGCGCTCGAGCTCGGCCTGCTGGGTACGCTCCTCGAGCAGCATGCTGGTCTCCAGCGCGACGGCCGCCTGGTCGAGCAGCCGCCGCAGCAGCGACAGCTCGGAGGGGTCGAGCGGCATCGTCTGGTCGATCTTGCCCGAGAGCACGACCAGGCCGATCCGGCGGCGTGGCGTGGTCAGGTCGCCGAGCACCTGGGCGCCGGCGTCGGTCAGGCGGTCGATCAGCGGGCCGAGCTCTGGAAAGTCCGCGGCCATCGGCTCGAGCTCCTCGATCACCGTCAGGCCGCGGCGCCCGGCCATCTTGTCGTGGAGCTCGGTCAGGAGCGGCAGCCGCTCGGGCAGCCGCTCCGGGCCGGCCACCCGCTCGAGCTGCTGGTTGCGGACCAGATAGAGCGCCGCGAAGTGCATCCCCAGCAGCTGGGGGAGCTTGCCGACCAGATCGTGGACCACCGCCTGGAGATCCACCTGCGCGGTGAGCGCGTCGCCCATCTCCTCGAGCGCCTTCTCGAGGCGCTGGCGCTCGGCGAAGAAGCGCCGATTGACCACCGTCTGCAGCCCCTTCCGGAGAGGCTCGAACAGCAGCACGATGACCAGGGCGAAGACGATCGGGAAGAAGGGCGACGCCGCCAGCGAGGTGCCGCGGGTGGCGGCGTTGAAAAGCGCGATGCCGACCGCGTAGAGCGCCGTCACCACGATGGTGGTCAGGGTATAGAGCAGGCTCTTGCGCAGGATGACGCGGATCTCGAGCAGCTGGAATCGGACGATCGCGTAGGCGAAGGTGAGCGGCACCAGGATCAGGGGTCCGACCACGAACGGCAGCATCTTCTCGGTGTGCAGGTACGACGGGAAGGCGACCGCGGTGACCAGGAACGGCACCAGGCCGAAGAGCGAGCCGAACAGGACGATGCCGGCGCCGCGCCGCTCGCGGGGATTGGAGAGCCTGCGCGCCTTGTAGGCCAGGGCGCCGAGGGCGATCGCCATGTAGGCGGCCAGCAGCCACCAGTTCTGGATCGGGGCGCCGCTGATCAGATCGAGCGCCGTGCCCTCGCGCCGCGCGATGCTGTAGGTCGCCAGCAGCACCGCCGGCGGCAGCAGGTAGATCGCGGACAGCGCCGCCAGCCAGAGCGTGCGCTTGACCGGGTAGCCCGCTTCGCCGGCCTCGGGTCGGATGCGCACCGGCCGCGGGAAGATCAGGAAGAAGTGCAGGAAGCTCGCGGGCAGGAAGAGGAAGGCCACCATCCCCATCATCAGGACGAAGGTGTCGACCTGCGAGTAGGAGGCGGGGCGCAGGCGGCAGACCAGGAAGATCAGGAAGAGCGTGCAGAGGATGAAGAAGACCTGGGCGCTGCGCCGGCGCGGCTGCCGCTCGAGCACGAAGAGCCCGACGAAGAAGAACGCGAAGCCGAGCAGGCAGGCGTAGAGATAGTTGAGGCCGGCGATGCGCCGCGGACCGAGCCGTACCGGCACCTCGCGCAGGCCGCCCTCGGCGTCGCGCACCAGGTAGGGGATCGTCCGCCCGACGGCGTGGCGGTTGAGCAGCCCGGCGGCCTCGCCGGTGGTGCGGATGACGTTGCGGTCGATGCCGATGATCTGCTCGCCGTCCCGGATGCCGGCGTCGGCGGCGCCGCTGCCGGGGACGACGCTGCGGACGATCAGCCGGCCCGGAGCGTCCGCTTCTAGCACCACGCCGTCGTAGGGCCGGGAGCGGAACATGTCGGCGATCGACAGCCCGGCCAGCAGGAAGGCCACCAGACCTACGACGCGAAGCAGGGTCCGACGCTTCAGTTCCACGCTAGCCTGACCTTTTCACCGGCGTTCGATTCGGAAGGTCGCAAACGCCTGGAGGTGCAAGGCTCGCGACCGAAAGCGACGCCGGCGCATGGCAATCCTAACCCGTCCGATGGATACACCTTGCCCACGCCATAGATACGCCTGGCCTCGAGCCAGGTTGCGCCCGAGAAACGGCGACAGTTACCTTTTCCGTGCGGGCTGTGCCGGCCCCGGGCCGTCCTCCTCGCTCTCCGTGTACTAATATCGCGGCTCGTCGCCCTTTCTCCGGAGGAGCTCCCCGATGTACGTCAGGTTTCGCCTTCTTAGCCTCGCGCTTGCCGTCTGCGCCCTCGTCACACCCGCCCTGCTGGCCGCCAAGGACAAGGGAGCCCAGGACAAGCAAGAGCAGAAGGCCGCGAAAGAAGACGCGGCGCTGATGTCGGCGGGCACCTTCGCGGGCCTCGCCTTCCGCGGCCTCGGCCCGGCGGTCACCTCGGGGCGGATCAGCGATATCGCGGTCGTGCCCGGCAACCACAAGGTCTACTACGTGGCGTCGTCCTCCGGTGGCGTCTGGAAGACCGTCAACGCCGGCACCACGTTCACGCCGATCTTCGACGGCCAGGGCTCCTACTCGATCGGCTGCGTGACGATCGATCCGAACGACCCGAACGTCGTCTGGGTGGGCACCGGCGAGAACAACAGCCAGCGCAGCGTCGGCTACGGTGACGGGGTCTACAAGTCGATCGACGGCGGCGCCTCCTGGACGAACGTCGGCCTCGGGAGCTCGGAGCACATCGCCAAGATCGCCGTCGATCCGCGCGATTCCGACACCGTCTACGTCGCCGCCCAGGGTCCGCTCTGGGGGCCGGGCGGCGACCGGGGCCTGTTCAAGACCACCGACGGCGGCAAGAGCTGGAAGAAGGTGCTCGACATCGACGAGCACACCGGGGTGACCGACCTGGTGATGGATCCGCGCGATCCCGACGTCCTCTACGCGGCGTCGTATCAGCGCCGGCGGCACGTCTGGACGCTGATCAACGGCGGCCCGGGCTCGGGCGTCCACAAGTCGACCGATGGCGGCGCCACCTGGACCCGGGTGAACAAGGGCCTGCCCGAGGTCGACATGGGGCGGATCGGCCTGGCGCAGTCGCCCGCCGACCCGGGCGTGATCTACGCCATCGTCGAGGCGGCCGGCGACGAGAGCGGCTTCTTCCGCACCACCAACGGCGCTGCGAGCTGGGAGAAGCGGAGCGGCTACGTCTCGCAGAGCCCGCAGTACTACAACGAGCTGGTCGCCGATCCCCTGGACCCCGACCGGGTCTACTCGATGGACACCTGGATGCACGTCACCGACGACGGCGGCAAGAGCTTCCGCCAGCTCGCCGAGCTCCACAAGCACATCGACAACCACGCCCTGTGGATCGACCCCGACGACACCGACCACCAGATCTCGGGCAACGACGGCGGCGTCTACGAGACCTTCGACGGCCAGCAGACCTGGCTGTTCCGGGCCAATCTGCCGGTCACCCAGTTCTACAAGCTCGAGGTCGACAACAGCGAGCCGTTCTACCGGGTCTACGGCGGCACCCAGGACAACTTCACGCTCGGCGGTCCGGCGCGCACCACCAGCATCCACGGCATCGTCAACTCCGACTGGTTCGTCACCACCGGTGGCGACGGCTTCCAGACCCGCGTCGATCCCGAGGACCCGAACATCATCTACTCGCAGTCGCAGTACGGCGGCCTGGTGCGCTACGACCATCGGAGCGGCGAGGAGATCTACATCGCGCCCGAGGGGGGCGGCGACGAGGATCCGCCGGTGTTCTACAACTGGGACGCGCCCCTGATCATCAGCCCGCACTCGCACACGCGGCTCTACTACGGCGCCAACCGGCTCTACCGGAGCGACGACCGCGGCGACAGCTGGCGGCCGGTCAGCCCCAACCTGACCCGGCAGATCGACCGCAACAAGCTGAAGGTCATGGGCCGGGTGTGGAGCGTCGACGCGGTCTCCAAGAACCGCTCGACCTCGTTCTACGGCAACCTGACGGCGCTCGACGAGTCGCCGCGGGTCGAGGGCCTGCTCTACGTCGGCACCGACGACGGCCTGATCCAGGTCTCCGAGGACGGCGGCGCCAACTGGCGGGCGATCGAGGCGTTTCCGGGCGTGCCCGCGGGGACCTACGTCAACGACATCGTCGCCTCGCGTCACGATCCCGACACCGTCTACGCGCTGTTCAACAACCACAAGAACGCCGATTTCAAGCCCTACGCCTTGAAGAGCGCCAACCGCGGCGCGAGCTGGACGATGATCGCCCGGGGCCTGCCCGAGCGCGGCTCGACCTACGCCCTGGCCGAAGACCACGTCGATCCGTCGCTGCTCTTCGTCGGCACCGAGTTCGGGGTCTTCTTCAGCCCGAACGGCGGCGGCGACTGGATCCAGCTCAAAGGCGGCGTGCCGACCGTGGCGGTCCGCGACCTGGCGATCCAGCGACGCGAGGGCGACCTCGTCCTCGGCACCTTCGGCCGCGGCTTCTACGTCCTCGACGACTACTCGCCGCTGCGCGGCATTACCGAGGCGATCCTCGAGCGGGAGGCGACGCTCTTTCCGGTCAAGGACGCCTGGATGTACATGGTGCGCTCGCCGCTGGCGCTGCGCGGCAAGTCGTTCCAGGGCGAGAGCTGGTTCGCGGCGCCCAACCCGCCGTTCGGGGCGGTGTTCACGTACTACCTGAAGGACGGCCTCGAGACTCTCGAGGCGACCCGCCGCAAGCGGGAGATGGAGGTCGCCAAGGAGGGCGGCGACGTCTTCTACCCGAGCTGGGAGGAGCTCCGCGCCGAGGACCTCGAGGAGGATCCGGCCATCGTCCTGACCGTGACCGACGCCGAGGGCAACGTCGTCCGGCGCCTGACCGGTCCGACCGGCGCCGGCTTCCAGCGGGTCGCCTGGGACCTGCGCTATCCGCCCTCGACTCCGACCAGCCTGGAGCCGTTCCCGATGGACAACCCGTTCCGCAGCCCGCCGACCGGTCCGATGGCGGCCCCGGGAACCTACTCGGTGGCGCTCGCCAAGCGGGTGGGCGGAGCGCTGACGCCGCTCGGCGAGCCGCAGAGCTTCGAGACCACGCCGCTCGGCCTGGCGACCCTGGCCGCGGCAGATCGCCAGGGCCTGCTCGCCTTCCAGGCCAAGACCGCCCGGCTCCAGCGCGCCGTCCTGGGCGCCATCCGCGCGGTCGAGGAGGCCCACCAGCGCCTCGACTTCCTGAAGGCGGCGATCGAGGACACGCCCGCGGCCGGCGTCGAGCTGGGCGACCGGGCGCGCGCGCTCGAGATCGCGCTCGTCGATCTCGAGACCGAGCTCGGCGGCGACCGCACCGTGGCCGCGCGCAACGAGCCGACGCCGCCGTCGATCGTCGGGCGGGTGCAGAGGATCGTCTACGGCCAGTGGACCTCGACCTCGCCGCCCACCCAGACCCACGTCGACGCCTACGACGTCGCCAGCGAGGCCTTCGCCGACGTCCTGGCCCGGTTGACCGGCCTGCTCGAAGACGATCTGGCGGCGCTCGAGGCCGACGCCGAGGCCGCCGGCGCCCCCTGGACCCCGGGCCGGGTGCCGACCTGGACGCCCGAGTAGGAGGGGTAGAGATGACGCCCCTCGCGATCGACCCTCACGGCCGCTTCGACCCGCTCCGACGCGCTGCTGCGCGCACCGCCCTGGCCGCCGCGCTCCTGTCGCTCGGCGCCGCCGCCTCCCCGGCGCAGACCGGCCGGCCCGAGGCCGAACTCGTCGCCGTCTCCGAGCCTTGCCTCAACCTGCGTCCCGGTCCCAGCCTGAGCGACGCGCCCGTGCGCTGTCTGCCCCCCGGTCGGCGCATGACGCTGCTCGAGTCGCGCGGCGAGTGGGGGCGCGTGCGGCTCCCCGACGACCAGGTGGGCTGGGTCGCGCTGAGCCTGGTGAAGCCGGCGGGGGAGGGCGCCTCCGCACCGGTGCCGTCGCCGCCGAGAAGCGGGCCGCGACCGGTCGAGCCCCGCCCGGCCGAGCCACCGCGGCAGCCGGAGCCCCCGGCGACAGCCCCGGAACCCGAGACCGGCGCGCAGTCCTCGGCCTCGATGACCGCCCTCGCCGAGGCCGAGGCGGCCTCGCGCCGGCGGGTCCGCGAGCTCGAGGCGGCCCTGGTGGCGGCCGATGCCGAGAACCGGGAGCTGGAGCGCGCTCTCGCCGCGGTCATCGAGGACGATGCCGAATCGACCGTCGCGGCCGAAGCGGATTGGCGGGCGGAGGTCGACGACCTGACCGGCCTGCTGCGGGCGGCGGAGATGTTCCTCTCCGAGTCCGAGAAGCAGCGCCTGGAGCTGGCCCGGCAGGTGGCCGCTCTCCAGCGGGAGAACCAGGCGCTCCGCGAGCGCCTCGGAGAGCCGCCCGCCGTGGTCCCGAGTCCCGTCGCCGAGGCCGGCGACGCCGACACCGCGGTTCTCCTTCCCGAGGCTCCGATCGCCGACGCCGCCGCCGAACCGGTGGGCGAGGTCGCCGCTCCCGAGGTCGTGCCGCCCGGGACCCCCGTCGCCGATCCCGAAGAGCGGACCGGCGGCCTTGAAAGCGCCGCCGCCACCCCCGAGATCGTCCCTGCCGCCGCGCCGGCCGAGGAGGCTTCGAAGACGGCAGTCGATCCGGCGGGCGATGCCGCGCCGACCTCGATCGCGCCTGCCGAGACTCCGATCGTCGAGGCCCCGGAAGCCGAACCCGAGGCAACCGAGGTCCCGGAGGCCGCCACCGACGCTTCCCCCGAGACTCCGGCCGCCCCACCCGCGCCCGCTCCGGAGCCGGAGGAGCCCGAGACCAGCGACCTCGTGAACACCGTCACGGCCTGGGCGCGGGCCTGGTCCGAGCAGCGGGTCGAGGACTATCTCGCGTTCTACGCCGCCGGCTTTCAGCCTCCCGGCGGCATGAGCCGCGCCGCCTGGGAGGGCCAGCGCCGCGAGCGGGTGTCCGGACCGAGCCGCATCCACGTCAAGGTGGCCCTGAGGGACGTCCGGGTGCAGAGCCCCGACCGGGTGGAGATCGAGCTCCTCCAGTCGTACGAGTCGGACTCCCACAGCGACGTCGTCGTCAAGACCCTGGAGCTGGTGCTCGAGGCCGGCGGCTGGAAGATCGCCCGCGAGCGCTCCGGGTCCTGACCGACTGCTCGACCTGGCAGGACCCCGACTTTCAGGCGTCGATTGCGGACCAGGTCAACGACTTCGGCTACTCGACGCGATCTCCTCGACCGCCTCCAGCAGCCGGTCGATCTCCTCCTCGGTGTTGTACATCAGCACGCCCGTCCGGACGAGGCCGCCGAGCTCTTCGATGCCCAGCGCCTCGACCGCCCGCACGGCGTAGAAGTGGCCGTCCCAGACCTGGATGCCGCGGTTGCCCAGCCGGCGGGCGACCTCGCTGGCGGTGAGGCCGTCGACGGTGGTCGAGACGGTCGGCGCGCGCGGGCCCTGGTCGAAGCCCGGGCCCCAGACCGTGACGCCCGGGATCTGGCGGACCTGGGTCCAGTAGCGCTTGGCGAGGCCGTGCTCGTACTCGGCGATGGCGCCGGACGCGCTCACGAGCTGGGCTCGCAGACCGTCCCCCTCGCCCCAGGAGGCGAGGTAGTCGACCGCGGCGCCGGCGCCGACGATGGCGGCGAAGTTGAGCGTGCCGGTCTCGATCCGGTAGGGCGCCTGGTCGCTCTGGACCCGCAGGTGCTCGGTCGGCAGCTCGTCGAGCCGCCCCGGGCGCGAGTAGAGGACGCCGACGTGCGGGCCGTAGAACTTGTAGGCCGAGCAGAGCAGGAAGTCGACGTCGAGCTCGGCGACGTCGATCGAGAAGTGGGGCGCGAAGTGGACGGCGTCCACCAGCACCCGGGCGCCGACGGCTTCGGCGAGCCGCCGGACCGGGGCCAGGTCGGGAACCGTGCCGAGGGCGTTCGAGGCCAGGGTCAGAGCGACCAGCTTCGTCCGCTCGGTGACCCGGGCTTCGAAGTCCGTCGGGTCGAGCGTGCCGTCGGGCCGCAGGGCGACCTCGCGCACTCCGATGCCGCGGTCGCGGAGCCCGAGCCAGGGCCCGCGGTTGGCCTCGTGATCGAGCGCCGTGATCACGATCTCGTCGCCGGCCTCGAGCTGCGAGCCGAACGCCCGGGCGAGCGAATAGGTCAGGGTGGTCATGTTCTGGCCGAGCGAGATCGTGCGCCAGCTCTCGGCGCCGAGGAACGCGGCCAGCGTCTTGCGCGCGGCGAGCACCGCCGCGTCCGAGTCGCGCGAGGTGGGGAAGGCGCCGTGGTGGTTGGCGTTGTGCGTCCGGTAGTAGCCGCTGATGGCGTCGATCACCTGCCGCGGCATCTGGCTGCCGGCCGGGCCGTCGAGATAGACCAGCGGCCGCCCGGCGTGGGCGCGGCCGAGGGCGGGAAAGTCGGAGCGGCAGCGCTGGCTGTCGGCGCCGGTAAAGGCCATCGGCGCAGGATACAGCAGGCGTCGGGCGTCGGCGGGCGGGGACCTGGAATCAGCTTCGAGAGCTGCTGACAGGGGGAGTTTCCAGCGAGCCCCCTCAGGGTCGCGAGCCGGGAGCTCCGGACCACCCCTTCCGGCTGCAATCGACCTGATCGCAGGAGCTTCCGAGAAAGGAGCGGCCGTAGTAGCGCTCCTTGCAGACCCGCTCGCCGGTGTCGTCGATACACTCCCCCTCGCTCGTGCAGCAGGCGCCGGTGGGCGCGCCGACCGGGCAGCGCACCTCGGTACAGGTCCGGGCGCGATGCCACTCGCCTTTCATGGCGCGGCAGCGAGCTTCGGTCATGTCGATCATGCAGCCCCGCTCGGTGCAGCAGGCGCCGATCGAGTCGCACTCGTCGGGCACCGAGTTCCGGTTGGCGTCGGCCGAGTGGCCGGAGGCGATGTCCTCGCGGTCGTCGATCCGGTTGTCGTTGCAGTCGGGCGGCCGCGCGGCGCGCAGGACGGTGGTGCAGGTGGACGGCTCGGTGTCGCGGCCCAGGTGGCGCAGAACGGAGACGGCCGTGGAGGTGGTGCCGGGCGTGGCGTCCTCGGGGATGACGGCGACGAGGGGATCGAGCCCGTGATTGAAGCAGGTAGTCTGGCCGGTGCTCGCCACGCCGCTGAAGACGCCGTCGGCGGGGAGCTCGATCGGGTTGCCGTCGGCGTCGAGGCTATGCAGCCATCCCTGGGTGTCCGACACCTGCAGCTCGAACTCCACGTCGGGCCCGCAGATGTTGTGGACGCAGGCCATCTCCGCCAGGGTGCGGACCTCGCCGGGGTGCGCCCCGACCGTCCCGGCGCACACCAGCTTCGCGCACCGCTCGGGCTCCGGCTCGACGATCACCGCGTACTCGCTCTCGCGGATGCGCGTGCAGCCGTCCTTGGTGAGCTCGAAGTGGCCGCGCATATGGTAGGCGCCGGGCTGCTTCGCGGGCTCGGGCATCTCGGCCGTCCAGACGTTGTTGCCGATGATCCGGTCGCCGTGGGTGCCGTCGTCGTGAAGCGGAAACCGCGCGCTCTGGCCGTCGGGCCCGGTCACCGTGACGTGGGCCTCGACCCGGTCCCAGTCGCCGATCGGCCGGTTGGAGTGGGTCATGCGGAAGCTGGCGAGAAGCCGTGTCCCGGCGACCACCCGGGGCCGGATCACGAACGGCGTCACCCGCCCGAGGCCCTTGACCAGGGTGGCGTAGAAGTAGTCCTGCTCTCCGCACTCGCGGTCGTAGTCCTGGGCGCGTACGACCCGCGCCTTCCAGGTACCGGCCGCGGCGCCCTGGTGGGGCAGGTCGACCCGCAGAAAGTCGTGCATCGGTCCGTGACCGGCCTCGACCCCGGTGGCGCCCCGGCTGACGACGTCGCCGGCGGGCGAGGTCAGCTCGAGCCGCAGGTCGCAGCGGCGATCCCGGGCCCGATCCCGGCCGAGGAAGACCGCCAGCCGCTCGTCGGCGCCGCAGATCTGGAGGTCGAAGGGGGCAGAGGCCTGCTGGCCGGGCACCATCGTGCCCTCCGGATCCTGCGCGGGGGCCTCATCGAAGATCTGGCTGAAGGCGGTGACGAAGAACTTCAGGAGCTTCTGGGGATCCAGGTCGTCGCTCGGGTCGACCAGGTTCTGCTGCGCGACGAACACGCCGCCGTGGCGCTCGGCGACGTCGCGGAGCGCGTCCTCCTCGACCCCGGCGCCGAGGCCGATGGCGACCACCTGGATGTTGCCGAGCTCGGCCGAGGTGATCACGTCGGGCGACAGACAGGGACTCTGCTGGCCTTCCAGGCAGGGCGCGGTGTTCTCCTTGCCGTCGGTCAGCACCAGGATGGCCTGGTGAGGATTGGGGTCGGCGAGCCCGGTGAGGATCGCGATCGCCTCGCGAATGCCGGCGCCGATCGACGTCAAGCCGCCGGAGGTGATCCCGGCGAGGGCGATCTCGAACGGCGTGTCGTCGGCGTCGTTGTCGGTGACGATCCCCTGAGCCGGGGTCGGGCCGAGGTGGTTCTGATGGCTGGAGCTGTAGGAGACCAGGGCGAGGCGATGCTGCTGCGCGGCGGGGACGCCGCCATCCATGCGCACGTCGAGGACGAGATCCGCGAAGGCCCCCGCCGCGGTCCGCGCGTCGTTGATCGCGCACGGCGATTCGGTGCTGGGCGGCGTGGTCGAGGAGCAGTTGTCGTCCATGCTGCCGGAGCGGTCCAGGACGATGACGACGTCGGCGGCCCGGCGCAGCTGCCAATCGCGGGCAACCTCGTCGAGCTTGTTGTGCGCCATCCAGAATGCCGGATCCCGGCTGGTGTTGGTCGTGGTCCCGATGTCGGCGCAGCCCGGGCTGATGGCGCTCACCCCGCCGTGATAGCTGCCGTGCCAGTTGAAGTCCAGGCTCCAGCCCAGGTGCCCCAGGCTGTTGAAGTTGTCCAGACCGCTGCCGATGTAGGCGGCCGGCAGGTCGGAGCAGCCCGCGCAAACCGCCCCGGCGCCGCGCCGGTGCGGGGAGTTGTTCGCGCACTCGTCGGGCAGGCATTCCGAGCACCAGGTGAACGCCGAGCCGGTGGTCTCGTCGTTGCCGGGCACCAGGGCGTCTTCGAAGGGGTCCCAGGTCTCGAGCCTGCCGGCGAGCGGCAGGAACTCGAGCCGCCAGTTGTTGAAGTCGAGAATGAACTGCCGGTGGAAGGCCAGGAACGCCCGGCCGTAGGCGTCGGTGGCCTGGACCGGGTTGTTGCAGTGCCAGTTGCGGTGCTCGTCCCGGATGCTCTGTCCGGCCGTCGAGTTCGCCGGATGCAGGTTGTTCAGGGAGTCACAGGAATCGTCCCAGGGGAGCGGATTGTCGGCCGGCAGGCTCGAGTAGCCCCAGCAGAAGTGCGCCCGAGCGCCACCGGGGGCCAGGGCCAGGAGACAGATCGAGAGCGTGATCCGGAAAAGCGGGGCGCGTGGAGACGGCATCGTCCCAACCTCCTTCTGAGCTCGAGGTTCGGGAACACCTCACACGGGCGCCTGCCGCACCTCGGGGTCGAACGCGAGGACTTGATTGGCGAGAGTCTAGCACGCTAGAGCGGCGGCGGTCCGTCCGGCTGCGGAGTCACCCATCCGGGTCGCCCGCTCGCCCCAGGGTGCGGCAGCGCTCGACCAGCCGCCGCTCCAGCCGGGCCAGGGCTCGCGGATCCGCCACCTCGCGGCCCAGGAGCCGCCTGGTGACCTCGCCGAGCATCCGCATCTGGCGGGCGTAGGCCCGGCAGTAGGCGCAGATCAGGAGATGGAACCAGACCGCCAGCCGGCGCCGGGGCCCGCTCGCCTCGAGCTCGCCCGAGGCCAGGGTGCTGGCGACTTCCTTGCAGCTCAGCACGGGGCTACCTCTCGAGCCCTTTCGACTCGAGGCACTCGCGCAGGCGGTTGCGGGCCCGGAAGAGCATCACACCCAGGTTGGTGCTGGTGATCTCCAGGATGTTACAGATCTCGTCGGTGCTCAGCTCCTCGACCTCCTTCAAGACGAAGGCCATGCGCTGGCGCTCGGGCGTCTGCCCGAGGCAGTCGCGGATGTCGTCCAGGATGGCCTGGCTGTCGAGATCGGAGCCGGGGGCGCGGGGCGGAGTGCTCCAGTGGCCCGCAGGGTCGAAGCGGCTCTCGAAGACCTCGTCGACGTCGTCCAGCTGCCGGTCCCTGGCGAAGCCCCTCCGGGCCTCCTGGAGCTTGCGAAAGAAGATCCCGAACAGCCAGGTGCGAACCGTCGAGCGCCCTTCGAACCGGTGCGCGGTCTCGATGAAGGTGACGAACGTGGCCTGGGCGACCTCTTCGGCCTGGTGGGCGTCGAGGCCGGCGCCGCGCCCGGCGCGCTCGATCTGCTTGAGGTAGGCGCGAACGACCCGCTCCAGAGCCGCCGGCTCTCGGGCTCGAATTCCGGCGACGAGCTGGGGATCTTCTCGGGCCACGCGCGCTCCTTCCAGGCGGTCGCATCATACCGCCGGGATCGTTCCAGCGAAGGCCGGCCGCTGGGCGATCTTCCTCGCGCTCGCTAAGGGGAACACCCTCTCGCCGGGCCTGGCTGGAGACCTTAGGGTTGCCGCAACCTACACGGACCCAGCTTCGCGCGCGGCCGCTCGGGTGCCCGCCGATCGCGAGTCTCGAAGCGCACGATCCTGCCGATGACGGCGCTCGTAGGGTCTGAAACTCGAGAACCGGTAACAGGAGCGAGATTCGATGAAACAAGACACGACGACAACCTACCTGGGCGGCGCGCTGGCCCTCCTGGCGCTGGCGGCGATCCTGCTGCCGTCGCCGGCGGGCGCCACGGGGCTCGAGCGGCACGCCCTCTCCGGAGACCTCGGCTACACCCTGCCGGTCGAGGGCGCGCAGGAGCGCGGCCGCGACTTCGACATCGCCGTCCGCAACGTGCTGCGCGACCGCTTCGAGGCGACGGTCGAGGACTTCGAGGTTCGCTCGGTGCGCGTCGGGAGCCTCGGCGGCTACCACGCACGGGTGCGCCAGACGCTGCACGGCCTGCCGGTGGCGGGCGCCGAGCTGGTGGTCTCGACCGACTCCCTCGGCGGCATCACCCGGGTCAACGGCGAGCTGGTGCGCGGCGACGAAGCGCGGCGTCCGGTCGCCGAGATGGACGGCCGGCTGGCCCTGCGCAGGGCGCTCGCCGAGGCCGGCATCCGCGGCCGCAAGCCGGCCGGTCAGCCGGAGCTCACCTACGTCGTCCAGGGCGGCGAGGTCCGCCTCGCCTGGTCGGCGCGGGTCGCCTACGAGGACCGCCAGGGCCCGCACCGCGACCGCGTGTTCGCCGACGCCGCCGACGGCTCGCTGATCGCCGCCTGGCCCGAGATCCACTACGCCAAGGTGCTGCGCACCTACGACGCCAACAACGGCACCTCGCTGCCCGGCACGCTGGTCTGCTCGAGCACCACCTGCAGCAGCGGCGACGTCGCCATCGACTCCGCTCACAACTACGCGGGCTCCACCTACGACTACTACAACGTCAAGTTCGGCCGCGATTCGCTCAACAACGCCGGCCTGACGCTCACCTCGACGGCCCACTACGGCAACAACTACAACAATGCCTTCTGGAACGGCTCGCAGATGGTCTACGGCGACGGCGACGGCAGCCAGTTCATCGAGCTGTCGCGCGCGCTCGACGTGGTCGCCCACGAGCTCACCCACGGCGTGACCGACTACGAGTCCGACCTGGTTTACGCCAACGAGTCGGGCGCCCTCAACGAGGCGCTGTCCGACATCTTCGGCGCCGCGACCGAGGCCTGGCTGGACGGCGGCGTGTCGGCCGACACCTGGCTG
>JBFGLX010000027.1:0-19134 GCA_041575955.1 Thermoanaerobaculia bacterium | reverse complement strand
GGCGGCGCGGGTCGACGTTTCGATCTTAGCCGACAGGGCCGAAGTTCAGCCTGGCCCGCCGGGCCCTGCGACGAGAGTGAGTCCAGGTCCGGGGGTTGGGGGTCGGCAGGTCCCCCGTCCGGGGCTGGCTCGCGCCCCTTCTGAAACCGAATCACGAGAGAGCCTTGCCAGGCGACAAGGCCTGGCAAGGCTCCTCTTGAAGTGCCTGGACGGGGGCGCTGCGCTTTAGGCCCCGCCTGGGGGACCTGCCGCCCCCCAACCCCCGGACCTGGCCCCGCTCTCGTCGCAGGGCCCGGCGGGCCAGGCTGAACCTCGGCCCTGTCGGCTAAGATCGAAACAACGACCCGCGCCGCCTTCGGGTCGCCGCTCTGCTTCTGCCGGCGGGGCGCCCCGAGCTCCGCGGCCGAGCGCTCCGGGAGGCCGCAGGCGAAGCCCCGGAATCCGAGCGAGAGGTCAGGGTTGCAGTGGGACGAACCGACGAAGAGTGGATGATCGAAGCCCTGGCCGAAGCGCGCCAGGCGGCGGCCCTGGGCGAGGTGCCGGTCGGCGCGGTCGTAGTCAGAGGGGGAGCGATCGTCGGCCGGGGGCACAATCGGCGCGAGATCGACGGCGACCCCCTGGCCCACGCAGAGCTGCTGGCGATCGCCGAAGCGGCGCGCGCGACCGCCGGCTGGCGGCTCGAAGGCTGCACCCTCTACGTGACGCTGGAGCCGTGCGCGATGTGCGCCGGCGCCCTGGTCAACGGCCGGGTCGAGCGGCTGGTGTTCGGCGCGGAGGACCCAAAAGCCGGGTTCTGCGGTAGTCTCGGCGATCTGGTCCGCGATCGGCGGCTGAATCACCGCCTGAGCGTGACCGGCGGCGTGCTCGCCGGGAAGTGCGGAGAGCTCTTGAAAGAGTTCTTCGGGGCTCTCCGGCGGAGCTAGCCGCGCACGGTTCTTTGGCAGTCAGGCCTGTCCACGGGCAGGCCGGATGATGAACGGAGAGGTGACCGAGTGGCCGAAGGTGCACGACTGGAAATCGTGTGTGCGTTCACGCGTACCGTGGGTTCGAATCCCACCCTCTCCGCCACTGTCTCCCGCAGGTCGCCGGCGGCGGCGAGGGTGGGATTCGATGCTCGCCTGGCGGACGTTCCGTCCACCAGGCTCGGAGCGAATCCCTTCCGTAGACCCGCGTCGCTTCGCTCGCTGGTCGAAGAGGGTCGGCGGGCCCACGTAGACCCGCGTCGCTTCGCTCGCTGGTCGGGGGACTTGAAGACTCATCTGTTTTGCGGAGAGGTGCCGGAGTGGTCGAACGGGGCGGTCTCGAAAACCGTTGATCGTGCAAGCGATCCGTGGGTTCGAATCCCACCCTCTCCGCCATTGGATTCACTCGGCTTCGGCCGTCGGTCGGAGCCGGGCGAGCGCCACGGCCGGGACGACAGGGGCTCGTGGTCGTGCCGCCATGGGGGAGAGCGACGGGCCGCGGGCTCCTTCGCCTCCGCGCCGGCGCTCCGGGGTGGCCGGCGCGCCGGGGTGGCCGGCCCGCCGGGTCGTCGCTTGGTCGACTCGCCGGTCGCGCTTCCGGTCCGGCTTTTCGGCCTTGACCTGGAGGGGCTTTCCCGGTTAGATTAAACCGTTTGTTTCGAGTCGCTTGGCTCCGCGCGGCCACGAGTGACCATATCCAGGACGGGCCGCGAGGTTATCGATAAACAGTTAGGGAACAACCAGTCGTGAAACGCACATTCCAACCGAACAACCGACGCCGGAAGAAGAAGCATGGCTTTCGCCTGCGCATGAAGACTCGACAGGGTAGGGCGATCCTGTCGCGGCGGCGCAGAAAAGGGCGAAAGCGCCTCGCCGTCTGAGCCATGGCCTCGGAGCCGGGCGCCCCTCGAAAGGAGCGCCTGCCGCGCGCCGAGAGATTGCGCAGACGGTCCGACTACCAGAAGTGCTACCGGGAGGGACGCCGGCGACATGGCGCTCTTTCGATTCTCTACTCGGCCCCCAACGGGCTGCCGCATCCCCGCCTGGGGATGACGGTGAGCCGGAAGGTGGGCGGTGCGGTCGTCAGGGTCCGGCTGAAACGACGGATCAGAGAGATCTACAGAAGATGGAGCGAGCGGAGCAGGCTGCCGGCCTTCGATCTGGTGGTGCACGTGAAGCCGGCGGCGGCGGCCGCGAGCTTCGAAGAGCTGAGAGCCGAGCTGCAAGCTCAGCTGCGGAGCCTCGCGCCGAAGTCCGCACGGGCCTCCTGAGCCACGCCGCGCTCTCGCTGCTGGCGTTCTACAAGAGATGGCTCTCCCCGCTCCTGCCGCGCGCCTGCCGCTTCACGCCCAGCTGTTCCGACTACGCGCGCATGGCGATCTCGAAGTACGGCTTCTGGCGTGGGTCGGCGAAGGCCGCGGGGCGTCTGATGCGCTGCCATCCCTTCCACCCGGGCGGCGTGGACATGCCCTGAGGAGAACGACTTGGACACCCGACGCTTCCTGCTAGCCATCACCCTGTCGATCGTCGTGCTCGTGCTGTGGGGGCGCTTCTTCGCCCCCCCCGAGGCCGAGCGAAGCGACGCGCCGGTCCCCGTCGACGAGGCCGGCGATCCGGCCGCAGCAGGAGAGCCGCGCGAGCCCGCTCCGGAGCCGGCGACCGGTAGCGACGACCGGCAGGAGAGCGTTTCCGCCGCGCCACCGGCGCAGGCGACCGAGATCGGCGACCGCGAGCGGACCACGGTCGTCGAAACCTCGAGCTACCGGGCCGAGCTCACGAACCGGGGCGCGCAGCTGATCTCCTTCCGCCTCAAGGAACATATGAACTCGGACGGCGGGCCGCTCGACCTGGTTCGGGCCCGTGAGGGTCGACCCTACCCGTTCGGCCTCGTCGAGGCGGATGGCGAGTCTTCGCCGCTCAACGACGCGCTGTTCGTCGTCGAGCCGTCGCGGCGGGACAACCGGGAGTCGGTCGCCTTCCGCTACAGCGGACCCGCCGGCCAGGCGGCCAAGAGGTTCACCTTCGGCGAGGACGGCCTCTTCGACGTCGAGATCGACCTGCCGGAGGGGCGCGGACGGAGCGTCCTGCTCGGCCCGGGCATCAGGAACCCGACAGTCAAGGAGCTCGAGAACCGTTTCGCGCGCAAGTCCGCGATCTTCGGGACGGCCGACGACACCGAGACCATAGATCCGAATCGCGAGTCGAAGCCGGAGATCGTGCCCGGCGCCGGCCTGCGCTGGGTCGGCCTTCAGGATACCTACTTCCTGACCGCCCTGGTGTTCAAGGAGCCGGTCGACCAGGTGGCGTTCGAGCCGGTTCTGGGCGAGCTTCGAGAGGCGGGAGGGCCCATGCTCTTCCGGCCGCTGCCGCCGGAGCTCAGCGACGAGGAGGAAGAGCTCGTCCGCGAGCTGGACGTGCACGTGCGCCCGCAAGGGGGTCGGCTCTCGGCCGTCTCCTACTGGGGTCCGAAGATCTACGAGACCCTGGCCGACCAGGGCTACGGCCTCGAAGAGGCGGTGGCGCTCGGCCCGTTCGGCTTCCTGGCCCGGCCGCTTCTGTTCTGCCTGCGCTGGATCTACGCCAACCTGGTCTCGAACTACGGCTGGGCGATCATCCTGATGACCCTCGCCATTCGCATCGTGCTCTTTCCGCTCAACCACAAGAGCGTGGTCTCGATGCAGCGCATGCAGGAGCTCAATCCGAAGATCCAGGCGATCCGCCAGAAGTACCGGAGCAAGCTGAAGGACAAGCAGGGGCGTCCGAACGCGGAGATGCAGCGCAAGCAGAACGAGGAGATCATGGCCCTCTACAAGCAGGAGGGGGTCAACCCGGCCGGCGGCTGCCTGCCGCTACTGCTCCAGATTCCCGTGCTGTTCGCGTTCTACAGCCTGCTGAGCACCGCAATCGAGCTGCGGTTCGCGCCCTGGATGGGCTGGATTCACGACCTCGCGGCCCCCGATCCGTACCTGGCGCTGCCGATCGTCATGGGCGCCACGCAGTTCCTGCAGCAGAAGCTGACGCCCAGCGCCGCCGATCCGATGCAGCGCCGGATCTTCATGTTGATGCCCATCTTCTTCACCATCCTGTTTCTCGGGTTTCCCAGCGGCCTGGTTCTCTACTGGCTGACCAACAACGTGCTCGGAATCGCCCAGCAGGTGGCCTACCAGAAGATGAAGGACCGGAAGGCCGAGGCTTGACCCGGCTTCGAACGATTCGCGACCGGCCGTTAAGAGGGGAAGAGACCATGACTTCTGACAGACACTTCTTTTCCGGGGACTCCCTGGCCCAGGCCCTGAACCAGGCGGCCCAGCACTTTCAGATGGCGCCCGCGGAGATCAACTACAAGCTGGTGGAGAAGAGACACGGCTTCCTCAAGGTGCGGCGCAAGGTGGTGATCGAGGTGGATGGCGCGGCCCCTGGACGGCCTCCGTCGCCGACCGCGCCGTCGACCCCGCCGGTCACGGCGCCGTCGATCCCGCCGGTCGCGGCGCCGTCGGCCTCGCCGGTCGCGGCGTCAGCGGCCCCGCCGGTCGCGGCGTCATCGGACCCGTCGGCCCCGGCGTCTCCGTTCTCTCCGGGCGCGGCCCCACCAGCGCCGCCGGTCGCCGACGCACCCGACTCGCCCGCCGAGCCCTCGGCCACCGAGCCGTCGCCCGGGAGCTCGATCGAGTCGCCCGCGCCACCGCCGGAGACGCCGCGCCGGGCGCCACGGCGCAGGTCGCGTCGGAGGGTCGACCTCGAAGGCGGAGGCGAGGCCGAGGCCGACGCTTCGCAGCCGGCTTCGGGAGCGGCCGAGATCGAGCTGCCGGCGGCGCCGCTGCCCGCCAAGAAGCGGTTCCCGAGCGCGCGTGGCGAGGAGGCCGAGGCGGCCGGAAAAGCGCTGGCGCTGATTCTCGACCTTGCGGGCCTCGAGCTCGAGAGCGAGATTCTGCAAGGCGAGGAGGAGCTGCTCGTCGAGCTGTGGGGAAGTGATCAGGAGATCCTGCTGAGGGATCGCGGCCGCCTCCTGCTGGCGATTCAACACCTCTTGCCGCGAGCGATCCGGGGGCTGATCGGCCGCTCGGTCGGGTGCCGGGTGGACAGCGACGACTTCCACATGATTCGCGAAGAGCGGCTCCGGGACCTCGCCCAGCGCGCGGCCGACGAGGTGCGCCACCGCGGACGCCCGAAGACGCTCGAGCCGATGTCGCCCGACGAGCGAAGGATCGTTCACCTCACGCTCGCCGACTATCCCGGAGTCGAGACCGAGAGCCACGGCAGCGGCCTGTTCAAGCGGGTGATGGTCCGCGCCACCAGGGGGCAGAGGTCCAGGGACCTCGATTAGCCTGCCGCCGCTCGACGCATGCTCGATACGCCTGCGTCGCCCCGGTCGCAAGCCTCCCATCTCCAGGCACTTGCGACATTCTGATTCGAACGCTGGTGAGAAGGTCGGCTAGAGCCGATAGCGCTCTTTCATGGCGCGGAACCGCTCCCAGGCCTTGCCGTCCAGCTCCGCGGTGAGACGGCGGTCGAGCAGCGGCAGGAGCCGCTCGCGCAGAAACGCGCCGCGGGCCATCCACTGGAAATAGCTGCGGCCCCCATGATGGTAGGGGCCGTACAGCTTCGAGCCGGGCAAGCGGCGTTCGAGCCAGCGGAACAGGGCCTCGTGATCGGTGTGCATGCGCAGAGTGACGTGCGGCTGCCGCCCATCGCCGCCGAAATGGCCCTCACCGACGAGTAGCCCGACGACGAAGCCCTCTTCGAACCCGGACAGCCCGAGGCCGGCCGGGGTTGTTTCACCGTCAGGATTCACGTGGAACCTCTCGTGTTTCACCGTCGTGTGTCGCGTGAAACGGCCGCCCGGGCGCGCGGTGGCGCAGGGGGCCGGCCGGGGATACTCTTCGGTGTGGGCGAATCGCCGTGGGCATCGAGATTCCAGATCTTAGCGAAGAAGCGTTCCGCGAACGCCTCGCCGCGTCGTTCCGGGGCTTTCTGCCGCCGGGCGCGGTTGGCCGGCTGCACGCTCATTACCGCGAGCTGCGTCGCTGGAACCACCGCGTCGCGCTGGTTGGAAGCGGCGTCGAGAGCCAGGTCGTCGAGCGTCTCTTCGGCGAGAGCCTGGCCGCCCTGCCGCTGATCGACGACTCGGCGGCCGTGGTTCTCGACGTCGGGTCGGGGGCGGGGTTCCCCGGTCTGGTGATCGCGGCGGCGCGGCCGGACCTGCGGGTGGTGCTGGTCGAGCCGCGCCAGCGGAAGTGGGCCTTTCTACGGGCCGCGGCAGCGCGGTCGGCGTTGTCGTGCGAGTGTCTGAATGCTAGAGTCGCCGCCGCTTTGCCGTCAGGTATACCAGCGTCGGTCGACCGCGTGACCGTCCGAGCCCTCCGTCTCGGCGACGCCGAGATGAGGGCGCTGTCGGCACGGCTCGCGCCGGCAGGCTCCTTCCTGATCTGGGCGAGTGGCGAGCGTGAGCTGCCCACCGGGTTCGGCGAGCGACGGGTGGTCGCCCTCGGTGCCGGGCGCGGCCGGATCCGGGAAGTGATCGTCGAAGGCGCGGCGGGATCGGCATGATGGCAACGGTATTGGCGGTGGTGAACCAGAAAGGCGGCGTCGGCAAGACGACGACCGCGATCAACCTGGGAGCGGCGCTCGCGGCGCTGGACAAGCGAGTCCTCCTGGTCGACTGCGACCCACAGGGCAACGCCACCCGGGGCCTCGGCGTGGAGGCCGCGAGCCCGACGCTCTACGACGTCCTCTCCGGCGAAGCGAGCCTGGACGCCGCGATCCGCGCGACTTCGTTTCCGAACCTCAGCATCGTCTGCTCGGATCGCGATCTCGTGGGCGTGGAGGTCGAGTTCGTCCGGCTCGAAGGCTGGGAGACGCGGTTGGCAAGGGCGGTGCGCGGCTCCGGCCGGCCGTTCGAAGTGGTGCTGCTCGACTGCCCTCCGTCCCTCGGGCACCTCACGGTGAGCGCCCTCGCCGCCGCCGATGGCGTGCTGGTGCCCCTCCAGTGCGAGTACTTCGCGTTGGAAGGGATCAGCGAGCTGCTGACGACGATCCGGCGGGTGCAATCGGGCACGAACCCGCGCTTGGGCATCGCCGGCATCCTGCTCACCATGTACGACGAGAGGACCAACCTCTCCAAGGAGGTCGCGGACGAGGTGCGGAGCCACTTCAGCGGTAAGGTCTTCGAGACGGTAATTCCCCGGAACGTGCGACTGGCGGAGGCGCCAAGCCACGGCGTGCCGATACTCGACTACGACATCAAGAGTCGAGGGGCAGAGGCCTACCTCGCGGCGGCCCGGGAGTTCTTGAGGCGGGCCGCATGAGTGCCAAGAAGAGGAGCCTGGGCCGGGGACTCGACTCCCTGCTGAAGATCGAGACGCCGACCGCTCAGTCGCTGCCCCTCGAGCGGCTCAAGCCAAATCGTCTCCAGCCGCGGGCGCGCTTCGACGGTGACGACCTCGACGAGCTGACCGAGTCCATTCGGGCGCAGGGCGTCGTTCAGCCGATCGTGGTGACGCCCCGAACCGACGGCGACTACACCATCGTGGCCGGCGAAAGGCGGTGGCGCGCGGCCGGGCGAGCCGGTCTCGCCGAAGTCCCGGTCGCGATTCGCGAGGTGGAGGACGACCGCCAGCTGCTCGAGATGGCGCTGGTGGAGAACCTCCAGAGAACCGATCTCAATCCCGTCGAGGAGGGCGAGGCCTTCCGGCGGCTGAACACGGAGTTCGGCCTGTCGCATGAGCAGATCGCGCTGCGCGTCGGTAAAGCGCGCGCGAGCGTCTCGAATGCCCTCCGGCTCCTCCGGCTCCCGGAGGAGGTGCTCGAGCTGCTCCGAGCGGGCCGCCTGTCGGCGGGCCAGGCGCGACCCCTGCTCGCGCTCCCGAGCCGCGAGGAGCAGGTGCGCCTGGCGCGGCGGGCCGCGGACGGGCGGCTCTCGTCGCGCGCGCTCGAGAACCTGGCGTCGGGCGAGAAATCCCGAAAACCGCCGTCGATCGATGCGGACACCGCGGCCGCGGCCGAGCGTCTCACCCGCAGCCTGCAGACCCGCGTTACAATTCGCAGGCGGGGCGCGGGCGGAACGGTCCAGATAGCGTTTCACTCGGAAGAAGAGTTGATGCGTCTCTTCGACCTCCTGATGGAAGCGAGGAAAAGGCAATGATCTTCAAGAACGAAGAGACCAAGGGCGACCTGAACGGCTTTCTGGACGCCGGGAGCCACATGGAAGGGGAGCTGAGCTTCGAGGACACCTTCCGCGTCGACGGCAAGCTGACCGGCAAGGTGACCTCGAAGGGCGACCTGGTCGTGGGCGAGCGCGGCGAGGTCGACGGCATCGTAGACGTAGGGCGCGTGTACGTCTCGGGAACCCTCAAGGGCACGGTCACCGCGACGGCCCGGATCGAGATCACCGCGAGCGGCCGGCTCCTCGGAGACATCCAGGCCCCGACCCTGGTGATCGAAGAGGGCGGCTTCTACGAGGGACGCTGCACGATGGAGCCCGGCGCCCGGCCGGAAACGCGCACCTCTCCCGCTGCCGTCGTGACCCCGATGACGGCGAAGCGAGAGAGCTAGCCTCAGGCTGGCCCCTCTTCCCCCGCTACTCCTCTTCGCCGGCGACGGCTCTCGCCGCGAGGGTCTCGTAGGAGGGGACGAAGGTGAGCGGATTGCGCGCCAGGAACGACCCCTCGAAGGCCGAGACCAGGACCCGGCCGTCGAGGTCCCGAGCGATCGGGAAACGCAGGCCGTAAAGGAGCGTCGGCATCACGTCGGTGAGCTGAGCCCGCTCCAGAAAAACACCCGCTTGGATCCCCTCGCCGGCGAGGAAGATCACGCCGTCCGGGGCGCCGCCGAACCGGCCTTCGATCGGGCTGTCCGAGAGGTTGGCCAGGAAGCGGGAGAATCCGGTGGGGGCGTCGACGCCGAACGCCGACGTCACGGCCAGGATCCGGGGACCGCTGGTCCGCTGCCAGAGCTCGGCCAGAAACGCGTCGAGGTGACGGTAGTAGGAGATCACGAACTGCGCCGACTGGTTGTGCAAGGGAGCTTGATCGCCCTCGAACTGGACCGCCGAGTAGCTGCCGAAGTAGCGGGCCGAAACCTCCGTCAGGCCGGGAAGCATCAGAAACCAGGCGCGGACCGTCCGCTTCTGGTCCATCAGGAAGGTGGTCAACGATTCCCGCCAGAGGTCGCCGGCAAGGACCCGGAGCAGGTCGTGCGGCACCTCCAGCCCGAGCTGCTCGACGACGCCCGGGTCGATGTCGGCCGTCGCCACCCGGAACAGGATGCCGCGCTCGACGAGCTCCGTGGGACGAGCGCTGGCGGCCAGGTAATCGCCGTCGAAGTAGGGCTCGGAGAAGGCGAAGTCGGGCTCGCCCGTGCCCGGGTGGCAAACGGGCCAGCCGATCACCCCCGAGTCGACCCCCAGCCGCGCCAGCACCTCCCAGATGGCCAGGGCGTCCCGGGTCCGCGAGTCGGGCCGCCGGGCCTCGAATCCGGCCGCCTGCAGGACGGCGCTGCCGAAGCCCGCCGGTACCAGCCGGAGATCGGCGCCGGGGCTCAGGAAGCCGGCCGGGAAGACCTTCATGCCCAGGACGCCATGGTTGTAGGGGAGCTTTCCGGTGGCGAGGGAGGTCCAGAGGGCATCGGGATAGGTGGGCGAGAACGTCGCCAGTCGACCGTGGGCGCCTTCGGCCATGAGCTGGGCGAAGAACGGCAGCTGCCCCTGGCCGGCCAGGGGGAGAATCGCATCGAGGGTCGCGCCTTGAATCCCGACCAACAGCAGCAAGGGGCGTGCCTCCCGCTCGACCGCGGACGGCAAGGCGGCTTCCTCCTCCGGCACGAAGGCCTCTCTGCGCTCGATGAGGACGTAGAGCGAGCCGAGCGCCAGCAGGCCGAGAAACAGAGCCGACCGCCGGCTGTAGCGACGCCCTTGAAGCGAGTGGAGCAGCGCGGTGTAGAACGTGATCAAGCCGCCCAGGGTCAGCCAGGCTGCCGCCTTGATCAGCCGCGCGTTCATGCCGGGCGGCAGGAAGAAGGAGTAGTACGAAGCGTGGAACCAGTAGACGCTCGCGCCGAACACCAGGACCGCGGTCAAGGCCCAGGGGGCGATCCGGCGGGCGCGTCCCTCGCGCCGCCGGGTGAAGGGCGTCAGGACGGCGACCGACAGCAGGCCGAGCGCGCCGCCGTACAGCAGCACGCCGCGCAGGAAGGGCAGCGCGCCGAACGACAGGCTCGGATTCAGGAAGAAGAGCAGGCCGCCGAAGTGGGAGCCGAGCAGCAGCCCCGGCGCGAAGTTGAGCAACAGGTCGAGCCGCCTCCGGGAGCGGGCCTGTTCGCCGGTCTCGTCAACCATGGCGCTCGAGCCGGCAGGAGATTCAGGCATTTCCGGTATTCTGGGCGAAGGCCGTTGAGAAGGTCAGGCTAGGCTCAGGCCGGAAGTGAATGCGGGCCGCAGGCAATCGTAGCAGAGCACCCATGGTCTCGACCCGCCCTCTTCGCCGCCGGCTCGTGCATCGGCTGCTGCTGCGGCTCGCTCCGGAGCGAGCGCACGACCTGGTGATCGGAGCGCTCGCTCTGGCGAGCCGCTCGCAGGCCGCCGAGAGATGGCTGCGGAGACGGTTCGCCGCGCCCGGCGACGAGCGGCTGCGCCAGGACCTGCTGGGCAGGACCTTCACCAACCCGATCGGCCTGGCCGCCGGCTTCGACAAGAACGGCCGGGCGGCGCGCGCTCTCGCGGCACTCGGCTTCGGCTTCATCGAGCTCGGCACGGTCACTCCGCAGCCCCAGGCCGGCAACCCGAAGCCGCGCCTCTTTCGTCATCCGCGCCTCGAGAGTCTCCAGAACGAGCTCGGCTTCAACAACGACGGCATGGCGGCGCTCTATCGGCGGCTGGACGGCGACTACCCGTTCCCGTTCCCGATCGGTCTCAACGTCGGCAAGAACGCCACGACGCCGCTCGAGCGGGCCGCGTCCGATTACCAGGCCCTCTTCCGCCACTTCGCGCGCCACACCGACTACTTCGTGATCAACGTCTCGTCTCCCAACACGCCCGGCCTGCGCGACCTGCAGACGCCCGATCGCCTCGCGACCCTGATCGGGCTCGGCGCCGGCCTGACCGATCGACCGATCCTGGTCAAGCTCTCGCCCGACCTGAGTGGCGAGATGGCGGTGGCGCTAGGCCGGGCCGCGGTCGGCGCGGGCGCCGCGGGCATCATCGTCACCAACACGACGACCGACTATCGCCTGGTTCCGGGAGCCGCCGAGCGCGGCGGGCTGAGCGGCCGGGTCCTCCGAGCGCGGAGCTTCGCCATGCTCCAGGCGCTGGCGGCCGAGCTCTTCGGGCGCACCCTCCTGATCAGCGTCGGCGGCATCGACTCGGGCGAGGAGGTCTACCGCCGGCTCCGTGCCGGCGCCTCCCTGGTGCAGGCCTATACGGCGCTCGTCTACCGCGGGCCCGAGCTCGTGAGCGCGGCCCTCGGGCGGCTCCTCGACCTGATGGAGCGAGACGGCGCTCGGACGCTGTCTGATATCGTCGGCGCAGACGTGAAGCTCGGATGACGGAGCCCGCTCGCCTAGAGGACGACCCCGGCCAGTGCGTAGCCGTCGCGCTGGACACGTCCGATTGGGACACCTTCGTCGGCTGGTGTGCCTTGTTCGGGCCGCGGGTCGGCGTGCTCAAGGTCGGCCTCGAGGCTTACGCGCGCTGGGGCCCCGAGTGCGTGGCGATGGCCCGGCGGCACGGCCGCAGCGTCTTCCTCGACCTGAAGCTGCACGACATTCCGAGCACCGTATCCGGAGCCGTGGCCGGCGTTCGCGGCCAGGGCGTTGACTACCTCACGGTCCACGTGGCGGGCGGGCCGGCGATGCTCGAAGCGGCGGCCGAGGCGGCCGGCGACCGCCTGCGCCTGCTCGGAGTAACGCTGCTCACCCATCTCGACGCCGCCGACCTGGACGTCCTGACTCTGCCCGGCAGCGCCGGGGACCGGGTCGCGCGCTGGGGCGAGCTCGCGGCCGCCCACGGCTGCGCCGGAGCGGTCTGCTCGCCGCGCGAGCTCGCGCTGCTGCGCCGGCGACTGCCGCCCCCCTTCCTGCTGGTCACGCCGGGCATCCGGCCCGGCAGCGCCCCGGCGGGCGACGACCAGCGCCGCACGGCCGCTCCCGGCAGGGCGCTTGCCGACGGTTCCGACCTGCTGGTGATCGGCCGGCCACTGACCCGGGCGCCGGCCCCGGAAGCGGCCTTGCGAGCGATCCTCGACGAGATCGAGGCCAGGTCAGGCTAACGCTCTGCATCGACCGCTGGTGAGAAGGTCCGGCTAGTTGATCCGGACGTCCTGCTCGTTCGGCTCGAGCGCGGGCTGGTCGAGCGCCCGCCGCACGGTCCAGATCACGTAGAGCATGGCGTTCTGGAGGCTGCCGAGAGTGTCGAAGAAGCGGGTACGGGTGAGATCCTCGGCGTAGAGGCGCATCCGCAGGTTGATCTGCTCGAGCGGAATGGCGACGCCCTGGAAGTCGACCCGCATGTCCAGGAGCTTCATGCGGATCTGCCAGCAGAAGTCCTCCTGCCGCTTCGGGCTCAGCGCGTGCAGCTTCGCGGTGTGGGAGCTGTCGAGCCGGACGCTGGCGTGCAGGACCAGCCGGTAGGGGGATTTGCTCTCCTGGGCCAAGACGATGACCTTGCCCCCCGGATCCTGCCCGCGGATCGCCCAGGCCGCTCCTTCGCCGCTGCCCTTGGTCGTCTGCCAACCCTCGGCCAAAAGCCAGTCGACAACGCGCGCGCGCAACCCGTCGAGATCCGGAGCCGTCGCGGAGTCTGTCAGACGCGTGCCTCGCGGAGGGGGAAGTGGAGAGAGGCACGCCCTTCGACCGGCTTCTTGATCGGTTCGTGGAGCGGCCTGGGCAGATACTCTCCTCGAGGTGGCCGCGGGTGGAGATCTCTGGTCATACGATGAAGACCGGCCGGTCGAGTTCGTGCTCGAACGTCCAGTCGTACTGGTAGACGCCGAAATCGAGCGTCACCGTGTAGGTCCATTCGATCTGGACGCGCTGTTTCGACTTCCGGACGCTCAGATCCGACGGGTCGAGCGGGATCTCGAGCTCCCTCGCCTTCTTCAGGATTCGCTCGCGGAGGGTCTCGCCGCTCGCCCGGGCCGAGAACTGCGCCTGCTCCTCGACGAAGTCGGCAAACTCGACGTCGGCGAGCTTGACCGGCACCGCCTTTACCGCCACCATGATCGCGACGCCGGCCGCGAACAGCCACAGAATGCACCCGAGCCTGCCTTCGCCCCGCGCTGGGAGTCTTGTCATCGTAGAGTCTCCAGTTGACCGAGAGTCTAGCGCACGATCTGCAAGCTGCGATCCCAGCGCGTCTTGGAGAAGAAGCTCAGAGCCACGTGGGTCAGCTGCCGGAGCCGGCCGAGATAGCCGGGCCGCTCCGACGGCTGCAGCTCGGCGGCGAACGACCAGTAGACGAGGAACGCCCGGCCCTTGACGTAGCTCTCTGGAACCGGTCCCCAGAAGCGCGAGTCGTTGGAGTTGTCGCGATTGTCACCGAGGAAGAAGAGATGGCCGGGAGGCACCACCAGCGGGCCGAAGTTGTCTCGATCCCGGTAGTCCTGGGCCAGGAACACGGAGTTCGGATAGGTCCGCTCGTCGGCGTGGAACGTGTAGCCGGCCTCCCCGACCGGCTCGCCGTTGACGTGCAGGGTCTTGTTCACGATCTCGATCTCGTCACCCGGCAGCCCGACGCACCGCTTGATGAAATCGCGGCTCGGGTCGTCCGGGAACTTGAACACCACCACGTCTCCCCGGCGCACGTCGCGCGCCGGCAGCAGGCGCTCCTCCACCTCGCCGAGCCGTTCGCCGTAGACGAACTTGTTGACCAGGATGTGATCGCCGATCAGCAGGTTCTGCTCCATCGAGCCGGTCGGGATCTTGAACGCCTGCACGACGTAGGTACGGGCGAACGTCGCGAAGATCACCGCGATGAGAAGGGCTTCCAGGTACTCCCTGCCGATAGAACGTGCCATCTCTCGATCCGGCCGCCGGACAAGGTCACCGGACCAGGTGGAAGGTACGCTTCCAGCGAGTCTTGGTCACGAAGCCCGCGGCCGTGCGAACGAGCTGCCCCGCCTTGTGTGCCCACCCGCGCCAGATGCCGTCCGACGTCTCGCCGCCGAACGACCAGTAGACCACCGAGGCGCGCCCCTTGACGTAATGCTTGGGCACGCCGTTCCAGAAGCGCGAGTCGTGAGACTGATCGCGATTGTCTCCCAGGCAAAAGTACCGATCTTCGGGCACCTCGAGCGGTCCGAAATTGTCGCGCCGGCCGGCACCGGGCGGAATCACCCGCGGATCCTTGTGAATCGCGTAGCCGTCGTCTTCCACCCGCCGGCCGTTGATGTAGAGCTGCTTGTTGACCACCTCGATCGTGTCGCCCGGAAGACCGACGCAGCGCTTGACCATGTCGACCATCGGGCGCTCCGGGGAGCGGAAGATCACGATGTCGCCGCGCTCGACCGGCCGCGAAGGCAGGAGCTTGCGCTCGAGCTCGGTGGCGGTCGTGCCGTAGATGAAGCGGTTGACGAACAGGTGGTCGCCGACCAGCAGGGTCTCCTCCATCGAGCCGCTCGGAATGTAGAACGTCTTGACCACGAACGTGTTGGTGAAACCGAGGAAGATCCCGGCGATCAGCAGGGCCTCGAAATACTCGCGGAGGGTGGAGTGCCCGTGCGACATGGCTACCTACCCTAGCCGAAAAGGGTAGGCGCATCTACAACCGGGTTCACACCCCGGCCGTTTCGCCAGCCGTGCGCCGGCGAAGCAGAGAATTGCGCTCGGCGTCAAGATCCTTTGACGGTCGAAGACGCGCGCACCAGGGCTGCGATTTTCGCCAGGGCGGCCGCTCCACGGAAACAATTCCTGGACGCACGAGGCGCGTCGTGCGTCCCGGGAAGACACCGCAAACCGTTTATTTATAGATATTTGCGGGTCTTTCGTCGAGTTGGCAACGAGTTTGATCGGCGTACCGGCGGTCTAACAACTGGAGAGGGGGTGCCTACAGCGGGAGCGGAAGCAGAGACAACACGACAGGCATGAGCAATCCCAAGCCAAGACCGAGAAACCACTTCAGAGAAGGAGAGAACATGCTCAAGACGCATCGAGTCATCTTGCCACTTGCCCTCCTGGCGCTCGCCTGTGCCGCCTCCCTGCAGGCAGCCGACGGCAAGGTCAACATCAACACCGCCACCGCCGCGCAGCTCACGCTGCTGCCGCGGGTGGGAACCGTCGTCGCCGAGCGCATCGTCGAGTTCCGCGACAAGAACGGCAAGTTCAAGAAGGCGGAGGACCTGCTGCTGGTCAGCGGCATCGGTGACCGCACGTTCGACCTGATCAAGCCCTACGTGAGCCTCGAGGGCGAGACGACGCTTCGGGACAAAGTCTCCTCCGCGCAGAGCGGGGGCAGGTAGCGGGTCCCGGTGACGCCCGCGCGAAGCCGCGGCTTCAACCTCGTCGAGCTGATCGTGGTCATGGCGATCGGTACCCTGACGGCGGCCCTGGTGACGCCCGACGTGCTCCGCCTCTCGGCGGCGCTGCGGGTCCGCATCGCGGCCGCGGACGTTGCCGGCGCGCTCCGTACCGCGCGCGCGATGGCGATTCGCGAGGGCAGCAACACGGCGGTCAAGTTCCGCACCGACGAAGACGGCGCCGTCTCCTACCGCCTTCACACAGACGGTGATGGAGACGGCGTCAAGAGCTCCGATATCGACTCCGGGGTCGATCCGCCCGTGGGTCCCACCCGCCAAATCCGCCATCTGGGTCGCCAGGTGACGTTCGGCTTCCCCGCCGGGCGGCCGCCGCGCGACCCGGCCGACCCACGCCGGATTCTCGCCAGACTCGAGGATCCGATCCGCTTCAACCGCTCAGATCTCGCCTCGTTCAACCCTCTGGGCGGGTCGACCCCGGGCTCGGT
This sequence comes from Thermoanaerobaculia bacterium, assembly GCA_041575955.1. Taxonomy (GTDB): domain Bacteria; phylum Acidobacteriota; class Thermoanaerobaculia; order Multivoradales; family JAHEKO01; genus JAHEKO01. Next base: position 3,225 of record JBFGLX010000027.1, on the reverse strand, counting down.
CTACCTGACCGACGGCCGTCACCACCTGACCGTCGTGCGGCTCTACGGAGTGACCGGCAAGGTGCAAACCCTGAACTACGACCGCCTAACCGAGGAGTGGAAATAGGAATCCGTGACGCCATTGACGGCCGCGAGAGCCTGGGCTAAATTTCTCTGGCTTTGAGGGCTATCGTCGTCGTCACCACCGTGGGCACCCAGGAGCAGGCCAACCTGCTCGCGGAGGAGCTGGTCATCGGCCGTCTCGCGAGCTGCGTCAACGTCTTGCCGGTTCACCGTTCGGTCTACCTCTGGCAGGGCAAGGTCTGCGACGACCAGGAGCTCCTGCTCATCATCAAGACCACCAAGCGCCAGTACGGCCAGGTCGAAGCGACGATCCAGGAGCTGCACAACTACGACCTGCCCGAGATCCTGGCCTTCGACGTCACCCTCGGCGAGAAGCACTTCCTCAACTGGATCAACGAGACGGTGACCGGCGTGCCCGACCCGAGCGACGAAGTGATCTTCCGCCAGGACCCGGTCGACGCCTCCGACGCGCCCGTGTAGCCCGGGCGAAGGCTGGCGAAAGGGTCAGACCTGCGCCAGGGCCTGCTCGAGGTCGGCGATCAGGTCGGCGGCGTCCTCCAGACCCACCGAGACGCGAACCAGCCCCTCGGTGATTCCGAGCTGCGCTCGCCGCTCGGCGGGCACCGAGGCGTGAGTCATCGTCGCGGGCTGCGAGATCAGCGTCTCGACCCCGCCCAGGCTCTCGGCCAGGGTCATCACCCGCAGGCGGTCGAGGAAGGTCTTGGCCGCCTGGTGGCTCCCGAGGTCGAACGAGATCAGGGCGCCGAAGCCCGAGGCCTGCCGCTTCTGCAGCTCGTGCCCGGGATGCTCGGCGAGCCCCGGGTAGAGGACGCGCTCCACCTTGCCGTGGGCGTCGAGAAACGCGGCGACCGCCCGGCCGCTCTGCTCGTGCCGCTCCATGCGCACCGCCAGGGTCTTGATGCCGCGGAGCACCAGGAAGCTGTCGAACGGTCCGAGCACCGCGCCGGCCGACTTCTGGACGAAGGCGAACCACTCGGCCTCCTTCTGGCCGGCGGCGACCAGCACCCCCCCGAGCGCGTCGCTGTGCCCGTTCAGGAACTTGGTCGCCGAGTGCATGACGATGTCGGCGCCGAGCCCGAGCGGCCGCTGGAAGTAGGGCGACATGAAGGTGTTGTCGACCACCAGCAGGGCGTCGTGCGAGTGCGCGATCGCGGCTGCCGCCGCGATGTCGGAGACCTCCATCATCGGATTGGTCGGCGTCTCGATGAACACCAGGCGCGTCTCGGGAGTCATCGCGGCTTCGATGTTGCCCGCCTCGGTCGAGTCGACCCAGGAGAACGACAGGCCGTAGCGCTCGAGAATCTGCGTGAACAGGCGGTAGGTGCCGCCGTAGACGTTGCGCGACACGATCACGTGGTCGCCCGACTTGACCAGCGTCAGGACGGCCGAGATCGCCGCCATCCCGGAGGCGAACGCGTGCCCGGACACACCCCCCTCGAGCACGGCGACGTTCTGCTCGAGCGCGGTTCGGGTCGGATTCTGGACGCGCGCGTATTCGAAGCCCTTGTGCTTGCCGAGCTCCTCCATGGCGTAGGTGGAGGTCTGGTAGATCGGCACCGAGACCGCTCCGGTCGTCGGGTCGGGGGGCTGACCGGCGTGCACTGCGCGGGTCGAGAACCCGAGCTTGTCTAAATCGCCTTTCAAGTGAGTCTCCTTGCAGTCGAGACGGGGGGTCGGGCCATCCTTCAAGTACGAGCCCGGGCCGGGGCGGGATTGTACGCCATCCATTCCGATCGCGACCGGCCTCGACAAGCCCGGCTCATGAGCCCCGGTTATCATGCGCGCCATGACCGAAGAGACCTTCTCGCCGATTCGCTGGACCGAGCGCGGGCTGGAGCTGCTCGACCAGACCCGTCTGCCGAGGGAGGAGACCTGGCTCCACTGCCGCAAGCCCGAGGACGTGGCCGACGCGATCTACCGGCTGTCGGTGCGCGGCGCGCCGGCGATCGGGGTCGCGACCGCCTACGGCCTGGTGGTCGGGCTCCAGTCGATGGCCGAGGGCGCCGACCTCCGGAGCCGGTTCAGCGAGGTCTCGGAGCTGCTCGGAAAGACCCGTCCGACCGCCGTCAATCTGCGCTGGGCGCTGGAGCGCGGACAGAGGGTCTTCGACGACAACGTCGACCGCGGCACCGACGCGGTGATCGCGGCACTGCTCGACTGGGCGAAGCGGCTGCACGCGGCCGACATCCAATCGTGTCGCCAGATCGGCGCGTTCGGCGCCGAGCTGTTCAGCGCCAACGACCGGGTCCTCACCCACTGCAACACCGGCGCGCTCGCCACCGGCGGCTACGGCACGGCTCTCGGCGTCATTACCTCGTCCCACCGGCAGGGCAAGGTCGCGCAGGTCTGGGTGGACGAGACCCGGCCGCTGCTCCAGGGCGCCCGGCTCACCACCTGGGAGCTCGAGCGTCTGAGCATCCCCTACAAGCTGGTCACCGATTCGAGCGTCGGCACGCTGATGTCGCGCGGCCTGGTCGACCGCGTGGTCCTGGGCGCCGACCGGATCGCCGCCAACGGCGACACCGCCAACAAGATCGGCACCTACACCGTCGCGGTCCTGGCCAACCGCCACGACGTGCCGTTCTACGTCGCGGCGCCGCTGTCGACAATCGACCAGCGCACGCCCACCGGCTCCGACATCCCGATCGAGGAGCGCGACGCCGACGAGCTGCGCCGGGTCTTCGAGGCCACCGTCTCGCCGGAGAACGCACCGGTCGCCAACTTCGCCTTCGACGTCACCCCGAACGAGCTGATCGCCGCCATCATCACCGACGTCGGCGTGCTGCGTCCGCCGTTCACCGAGTCGATCGCGGAAGCGTTCCGGCACGCCGAAGACGGGTAGCACGGCCTCGGCGATCCGATCCATCCGCCGCCCGTCGGGTCGGGAGCGGGGTCCTCTGCCCGGGGACGGCGGCCTATTGCAAGCCTTTGGTGGTGGAGGCCGCCTCGCGTTCGCTTCGCTCCGATCGTCAGGGCACTCCAAAGGCCGGTGAGAGACGCTCGCTCTCGACGCCCCGGATCCGAGGCCCCCACTCCCGACCCGCCGGGCTACCTACTTCGCCCCAGCGCAGCGGGTGCCGGGCGGGGGCGTCCCTCTCCCCCCGTGCGGGGGTGGAGAGGGATTCGGGTACTGGGTGGGCG
>JBFGLX010000026.1:0-19515 GCA_041575955.1 Thermoanaerobaculia bacterium | reverse complement strand
TCCGGCGCACGTGGCGCCCGCCCTCGAACGGGGTCGCCAGCCAGACGTCGACCATCTCTCGGGCCAGGTCGAGCGACACCAGGCGCTCACCGATCGAGATCATGTTGGCGTCGTTGTGCAGCCGCGCGAGCCGGGCGCTCTCGGCGCTCCAGCAGAGCGCGCAGCGCACCCCGCGCACCCGGTTGGCGGCCATCGCTTCGCCGTTGCCCGAGCCACCGAGAACGATGCCCCGTCGACACTCGCCGCCGGCCACGGCCTCGGCCGCCGCCCGGCAGAAGATCGGATAGTCGACCGACTCGGTCGAGTCGGTGCCGAAATCGACCACCTGGTGCCCGCCAGCGGCGAGGTGCTCCTTGAGCGCCTCCTTGTAGGTGTAGCCCGCGTGGTCCGAGGCGATGGCGATCTTCATTGGCGGACGGTCTCCTTGGCCACCGAGCTTAGCTCACTCGCCGCCGACCGCCGGCCACCCGGCCGAGCCAGGCTGCGAGCTCCGGCCAGCGCCGCCAGCGGGCGACCCCCAGGTAGACGCCGGCGTAGGTCGCGACCACCAGCGGAGCGGCTGCCCAGGGCGCCAGCCCCGCGCTCAGATACGAGACCGCCGAGGCCGGCACCAGCGCGATCGCGGCCAAAGCGAGCATGCGCGCCACCGCCGGCCACGGCAGGGGCACCGCCGGCACGACGCCCGGCGAGCGGAAGCGGAGGAGCGCCAGCTCCACCCAGGCCGCGAGGCCGCCGGCCAGGGCCAGCCCCACCCCGCCGAGGCGCAGCGCACCCCCCTGCGGGGCGAGCGACGAGACCGCGCCCACCGGATGGCGATCGAGCAGCAGCATCAACCCGATGCCGAGCGCCAGCGAGAACGCCATCCGCACCACCGCCGTCGACGCCGGGATACGGGTATTGCCCTGGGCGTAGAACAGGTTCTGAAGCAGCCGCGCCCAGGTCGCCGCCAGCAGGCCCACCGTGTAGCCGCCCAGGACCAGGTAGACCAGCCAGTTGGCCTCGCGGTCGAAGCTCCCCCGCCGGTAGACTGCGCCGACGATCAGGAAGCCGAAGGCCAGGTAGCCGACGGTCGTCGGCACGACCAGGAAAGCGATCTGACGGAGCCCCTGCCGGGTCCGAGCGACAACCTCGGCGGCGTCCTGCCGCGCCCGCCGCGACAGCTCCGGCAGCTCGGCGGCGGCCACCGAGGCGCCGAAGAGGGCGAACGGCAGCAGGTAGAGGATCGCACCGAAGCGCAGTCCGATGATCGCGCCGACCGCCAGCAGCGAGGCCAGGACCTGATCGAGGTAGGCCGAGAGCTGCAGGGCGCCACGGGCGCCGAGTATCGGCCCGAGCGCGCGCAGCGTCTCGCGGATCCCCTCGACCCGCGTCGACAGGGCGACCCGAAACCCCTTCGACAGCTCGAGCACCAGCGGCAGCTGCGCCAGGAACTGCAGCAGGCCGCCCACCAGCGCCCCCCAGCAAGCGATCAGCAGCAGCCGGCTGAGCGTCGCCGGACTGGCGGGAGGGCCGGCCCCCGCCAGCCAATGAACGCCACCGAGCAGAGCGGCGATGATCGACGAGTTCCAGAGCACCGGCGCGAAGTAGGGCAAGAAGAAGCGCCGGTGGCTGTTGAGCACCCCGAGCGCCCACGCCGACAGCACCAGCAAGCCGGTCATCGGAAAGAGGATGCGGACGGCGGCGACCGCCAGCGGGAAGCGGTCGACGCTCGCCGAGCCGGCGGCCACCGCGGCCGCGTCGGCCAGGAAGCCGGGTGCCATCAGGGTGACGATCGGGCGCGCCAGCAGGATCCCAATCAGCGCCAGCCCCGCCGCCGCCGCCAGCAGCAGCCCGAACATCGCCCCCGCCAGCCTGCCGGCATCCTCCTCGCGGCCCTGCTCGAGCATCCGCGAGTAGACCGGGATGAACGAGGCCGAGAGCGTCTGCTCGCCGAGCAGGTTCTGGATCAGGTTGGGCCCGCGCATGACCGCGCCGAAGACGTCGCCGTGGCCGCCGGCGCCGAAGACGTACGCCACCGCCGACTCCCGAACCAGCCCCAGGATCCGGCTCGACAGGATCCCTCCCGCCACCCGCACGGGCGCCGCGAGCTTCGTGCTCTTCACCGCCCGACAGGATACTCGGAATTACGGTGACAGTTAACTTGTCTCCAGGGGCCGGGGGTGAGACCGGTGGACCGTCGCCGCACTCCGCGAGCCGAGATCCAGGGGCCCAGGTCAAGTAGACTGTGACCGTATTCCGATGCCGATCTATGAGTTTCTCTGCTCCGACTGCAACACGCTGTTCAACTTCTTCTCGCCCCGGATCGATACCGACTCGAGGCCGGCGTGCCCGCGCTGCTCGCGGTTGCTCGAGCGGCGGCCGGCGGCGTTCGCCACCCTGAAGCACTCGGGAGAGGGCGAGCCGGACCCGTTCGACGGCCTCGACGAGAGCGCCCTCGACGGCGCCATGCAGGCCATGGCCGAGGAGTTCGCGGGCGTCGGCGACGAGGAGGATCCGCGAGTGATGGCCAAGGTGCTGCGCCGCTTCGGGGAGGCCTCGGGCATGGCGCTCGGTCCGCGCATGGAGGACCTGCTCGCCAGGCTCGAGTCCGGCGCCGACCCGGACGCCCTCGAACAGGAGCTCGACGGCGAGCTCGACGGCGACGCGGCGCTGGAAGATCTCTTTCGGGCGCGCAAGGCGCTCGCCGGCCGGGTCCGCCGGCGCCCGCGGGTCGACCGGGAGCTCTACTTCCTCTAGGCTGAATGCCGCAACAACCCGAATCTGCTGCGTTTCCACGGTCGGTGAGCGGGGAGATCCGATAGATGGGTCCGGCCGAGCAGCTGGCCGCCGCGGTACGCGACGCCGGCAGCGGCCTGGTCCTGGTGGTCAGCGGCGCCGGCATCAGCACGGCGAGCGGCCTGGCCACCTTCCGCGGCAGCGACCCGGGAGCGGTCTGGAAGCAGAGCGACGTCTCCAAGGCCACCGTCGAGTACTTCCGGCGCGATCCGGTCGGTCAGTGGCTCTGGTACCTCGAGCGCTTCGGCTCGATCGACGCCGCGCGCCCCAACCCGGCCCACCACGCCCTCGTACGCCTCGAAAGCTGGCGCGCCGCGCGCTCCTCCGCTTTCCGGATCATCACCCAGAACATCGACACCCTCCACGAGCAGGCCGGCTCGCAGGAGCTGATCAAGGTCCACGGCACCTCCGATCGCGCCCGCTGCTCGCGGACCGGCTGCGACCGCGGCGCGCCGCGCGGATCGCTGCCCAGGGCCGAGGTCGACATCGCGAGCTTCACCGCCAGCCCGTCGCTCGAGACCCTGCCGCGCTGCCCCCTGTGCGGCGACCTGCTGCGGGCGCACGTGCTGTTCTTCGACGAGTACTACCAGGAGCACGCGGACTATCGCTTCGCCGAGGTCCAGAGCGCGGCGGAGCGGGCCGAGCTGGTGATCTTCGTCGGCACTTCGTTCTCGGTCGGAGTGACGTCGCTGGTGCTCGATGCCGCGGGCTCACGCGGCCGGCCGATGTTCTCGATCGACCCGCACGCCGCTCCCCTGCCGCCGTGGCCGCCGGTGAGCCGGCTCCTCGAGCCGGCCGAGGAGCTGCTCCCGCGCACGGTCGATCTCCTCGAACGCGGCTAGGAGGCCAGAGGGTACAATTCCCCGACTCCGATGCCGGATACCCTCGCCCTGCTCGACCCGCTGCTGACGCACGGGGTCGCCGAATCCCACTGGTCGACGCTCCTCCACCACGCCCTGCGCTTCGGACACCCGCCGCCCCAGCGGCGTGTCTACGTCAACCGGACGCTGCGCCTCGAGACCATCCGGCACATCGGCTTCGATCTCGACTGGACCCTGGCCGACTACAAGCGGCTGCCGATCGATCAGCTCACCTTCGAGCTGGCCGTCGACCGGCTGATCGAAGCGGGCTACCCCGAGGAGCTGCGCAAGGCCGAGTTCCGGCCGGACTTCCCGCGCCGCGGGCTGCTGGTCGACAAGAAGTACGGCGTCGTGCTGCGCATGAACCGGCATCGCTACGTCGGCCAGGCGTACTTGGGACGGCATCGGCTCGGCCGCCCCGACACCGTGCGGCTCTACCGGCAGGAGCCGATCAACCCGTCGAGCGAGCGCTTCTACCACGTCGACTCGCTGTTCGAGCTGCCCGAGACCAACGTCTACTCGGAGCTGGTCGAGCTCGCCGAGCGGCATCCGTCGCTCGGCCTGCCGGACTATCAGAAGATCTTCACCGATACCCGCGCCGTCATCGACTGGCTGCACGCGGACGGCCCGCTGAAGGCGCGCATCCTGGCCTCTCCCGCGACCTACCTTCGGCGCGACAAGGAGCTCGGGCTGGCGCTCTTGAGGCTCGCCCTCAACGGCCGCAAGATCATCCTGATCACCAACTCGTCGTGGGCCTACGCCGAGCAGATCTGCTCGTTCCTGTTCGACGGCCTGCTGCCGGGACTCGACTCGTGGCGCCAGCTCTTCGACCTGGTGGTGGTCGACTCGCGGAAGCCGTCGTTCTTCCGCAAGCTCCGCCCCTTCGTGCGCCTCGACCCCGACGGCACGCGGCGCGACGAGGTCGACACGCCGGACTGGGGCGGCGTCTACAGCGGCGGCTCGCTCGACGGGTTGATGCGCCTGCTCGACTGTCCGGGCGAGCAGGTCCTCTACGTCGGCGACCACATCTACGGCGACATCGTCTCGTCCAAGCTCGAATCGACCTGGCGCACGGCGTTGATCGTCTCCGAGCTCGAGGACGAGCTCCAGAAGAGCGCCGAGATGGCCTACGAGCTCGGGCGCCTCGAGGAGCTGCGCCATCGCCTGGCCGATCTCGGCCATCAGATGGACCGCCTGCACGACGTCGTCACCCTCTACCGGCGGCTGGAGCACGACGGCCCCGAGCTCTCCGAGAGCGTCCACGAGGCGATCCACGGTCTGTTCCGCGACATGAAGGACCATCACCGGAATCTGCGCTTGCGCGTCAGCCGGCTGTCGCAGCGGATCTCCGACCGCTACAACCCCTACTGGGGCTCGTTCTTCAAGCAGGGCAGCAGCAAGACCCTCTTCGCCAGCCAGCTCGAGGCCTACGCCTGCCTGTTCACCTCGAGGGTCAGCAACTTCGGTTTCTACGGCACCAACCACTACTTCCGCGTCATCGAGGACTCGATGATGCACGAGGGCCAGGCCGAGTAGCCGGCCACGGAGCCAGCTAGATCCCGCTCGGCGTCACCCGCAGCTCGCCCGCGTCCGTCACCTCGACGATCACGTCGCCGTCCCAGCAGGTGCAGTAGACCTGCTTGATCATGTCCAGCTCCTCCACCAGCTTGGGCTTGTTCGCCTTCGGCAGCGAGTACGGCCCATTGGAGTTCGACTCGAGGAAGCGCACCTCGCGGGCGCCGCTGGTGTTGGCGACCAGCAGCTCGACGACGTCGGTCCGCGGGTGCCCGAACTGCACGGCGTGGAACGGCTCCGGCTCGCTCCGGAAGCGGTAGCCGGCGGAGATCACCGAGATCTGCGGGCTCATCGCCTTCATCAGCTCCACGTTGGTGCCGTTGTGCGAGCCGTGATGTCCGACCTGGTAAACGTCGACGTCCAGCGGTGAATCGGGACCGTCGTAGCGCGCGAGCAGCAGATCGATCTCGGGGCCGTCGCAGCCGCCGCCGTCGGTGAACTCGGCGTCGCCGGTGAACAAGAAGCTTTTGCCGGCGTGCGCGACTCTCACGACGAGGGAATCGTTGTTCTGGTTCCGGCAATCGCGGTCGCCCGCCAGGATGCGGATCTCGGGATCGCCGGGGTAGGGATCGATCACGTCGTTGGTGAGCCCTCCGTCGGGGATGTCGCCATCCTTGATCTCCAGGTGGTCGATGTCCCGGTCGCCGGCCAGCCGCCGGGCCAGGAAGAGCGGATAGATGCCGCTGCCCCGGACGTCGCCGCCGTCGATCAGCGCCTTCACCCGAAACCTCTGCAAGACCCCCATCAGATTGCGTGTGTGGTCGATGTGGGGATGCGTGATGATGATCGCGTCGAGCGTCCGTTCGAGCTCCGGCCGGTTGGCGAAGACGTCCGACAGATAGCCGACCAGGTGGTCCAGATGGAGGCTGTCGCCGGTGAACTCGCCACCGGCGTCGATCAGGATGGCACCCCGCTCGAACTCCAGCAGCGTCGCGTCCGCCTGGCCGACGTTGATGTAATGAGCCCTCATCCGGGCCTCGGCGGCGACAGGTAGGAACAGGACGATCGCTAAAACGACTCGCAAGCTCATCGTATCCTCCAGGTCTGTGTGGCCTTGAATTCTGTCGCAGAGTCCCGCTCGGCACAAGGCGGGCGCGGAGCCGCTCGAGGGCGCCTTCTTCGCGACCGCATAAGATACGCCCTCGACCCGAGACCCAGGAGATTCGAATGGCTGATTTGAACGGCAAGACCCTCTTCATCACCGGCGCCAGCCGCGGCATCGGCAAGGCGATCGCGCTCCGGGCGGCGGCCGACGGCGCCAACGTCGTGGTGGCGTCGAAGACCTCGGAGCCGCATCCGAAGCTGCCCGGCACCATCCATACGGCCGCCGAGGAGATCGAGGCCGCCGGTGGCCAGGCGCTCGCCGTCCAGACCGACATCCGCGACGAAGAGCAGGTCGAGGCCGCCATCGCCGCGACCGTCGAGCGCTTCGGCGGCGTCGACATCCTGGTCAACAACGCCAGCGCCATCTTCCTCGCCGGCACCCTCGAGGTGCCGATGAAGCGCTTCGACCTCATGTGGAGCGTCAACGCGCGCGGCAGCTTCGTCTGTTCGAAGCACGCCCTGCCCCACCTGATGAAGGCCGCCAATCCGCACATCCTGACGCTGTCACCGCCGCTCAACATGTCGGCCCGCTGGTTCGCGCAGTTCGGCGCCTACACCATGGCCAAGTACGGCATGAGCTGCTGGGTGCTCGGCATGGCCGAGGAGTTTCGGCACGCCGGGGTCGCGGTCAACGCGCTCTGGCCGCGAACGGTGATCCGCACCGCGGCGCTGGCGATGCTGCCGCCCGGCCTCATCGACCCGAAGAGCACCCGCAAGCCCGCGATCATGGCCGACGCCGCGCACGCCATCCTCTGCCGCGAGAGCCGCAGCTGCACCGGCAACTTCTTCATCGACGACGAGGTGCTGGCCGAGGCGGGGGTGACCGACCTCGATCAGTACGCGGTCGACCCGTCGGCGGAGCTGTCGATCGACCTGTTCCTGGAGGGCTGAGCCGCCCGCGATCGGGCCTCGCCGGGAGCCTCGAGGCCGTCGGGCCACCATCCCCGCGGGTCGTCGACGACCAGCTCGCAGGTCTGGCGGATCTCGAGGTCGTCGAGCATCCGGTGGTCGGCCACCAGCGTCGGCACCGAGAAGTGCGCGGTCAGGCAGCGCGGGCCGCCGCAGCGGTAGGCGGGGCTGCCGAGCGCCAGGCCGGCCCCGAGGACGATCATCCCGAGCGAGTAGGCGCCTACCGCCGCGAACAGCGCCCGGTGGCGCTCGCGCAGCAGCGAAGAAGAAGAGGCGCCAGGGGCTGAGCCAGTCGAGCGCGGCAAAGAGAAGCCGCTCCTCGGCGCTCAGGATCCGGCGCAGGACCCGCGGGTGGCGCCGATCTCGGCCGGCCCGCGCGCCGGCCGGCGTCACCGGGTCAGACCAGGAGGGGGGAAAGATCCGCGCCCGGAGCCAGCTCCTCGGGGTCGCGGTCGCGCCGCAGAACGCGTGCGCCGCGGAGTCCTCCGAGCCTCGCCGAGGCCCCCTCCACGCGGATCCAGCCGCCCTCGCGCAGCGCCACCACCGGGGTCGGGTTCTCCTCGAGAAACTCCAGCAGCCGCTGCTCTCGGGTCTCTCCCATGTGGGTCGAGCCGGGCTCGGGATCGAGGTAGTGCGGGTTGATCTGGAACGGCACCAGGCCCAGGGCGTCGAACGACCGCGGCTCGACGATCGGCATGTCGTTGGTGGTCTTGATCGTCGGCGCCGCGACGTTCGAGCCGGCGCTGGCACCCATGTAGGACAACCCCTCGTCGACTCGCCGGCGAATCGCTTGGAGCAGGCCCGACTCCTGGAGGGTGTTGAGCAACCGGAACGTGTTGCCGCCGCCGACGAACACCGCCGCGGCCCACTCGAGCGTCTCGCGCCCGTCATCGTCCGCGGTCACCGGCCGCACCTGGTACCCCTCGCGCTCGAGGCGCTCTCCCGCCTGGGCGGCGTAGCCGGCGCGGTCGAAGAGCGCGAACGGCACGAACGCGATCCGCCTCCGGTCGCCGAGGAAATCGCCGATCGCGGCCATGCAGTAGTCGAGGTAGCCCTGGCCGTGCATCGTCGAGTTGCTGATCAGCAGCAGTCGTCGCGTCATTCGGGTCGCTCCTCCGTGCGCTACGATACTTCAGTGGCGAACGCCAACTTCAACGACTGGCTCGGGATGCGGCGCGGCGACGAGCCCGACCAGGTGGTGCTCGACACCCGCGCCGAGCACCAGGTGGCGCCGGGCCTGGTCCACTTCGCCGTTCTCGCGACCCTGGCCGAAGTGTCGGCGGCGGCGGCGGTGGCCGCGGCCGTGGTGCCGACGACGGTCTCGATCCACCTGATGCGCCGCGCGGTGCCCGGCCGGCTGGTCGGCAAGGGGACGGTGATCAAGCGCGGCCGCACCCTGACGATCGCCGAGGGCGAAGTGTTCCAGGACGACCGGCTGGTGGCCAAGGCGACGGTGACCTTCGCGATGACGGGCTAGCAAGACGGGAGCGGAGATGGACCGAGAGCAAGCGCTGGCAACCATGCACGAGCACGTCGCCGCCGAGGGGCTGAGGCGTCACATGCTGGCGGTCGAGGCGGCGATGCGCTTCTACGCCGCGAAGCTCGGCGAGGACCCGGAGAGCTGGGGCCTGGCCGGCCTGCTGCACGATTACGACTGGGAGGTGCATCCGACGATCGATGCGCATCCGAAAGAGGGCGCCGCGCTGCTGCGCGAGCGCGGGTGTCCCGAGACCGTGATCCGGGCCATCTTGTCGCACAACACCGCCGGCACCGGCGTCGAGCGCGAGCGCCCGATCGACTACGCGCTGCTGGCGTGCGACGAGGTCACCGGACTGATGATCGCCGGCACCCTGGTGCGGCCGGACAAGGACATCCGGCAGATGAAGCTCAAGTCGGTCAAGAAGCGCTGGAAATCGAGGATCTTCGCCGCCGGCGTCGATCGCGACGAAGTGGCCGAGGCGACCGAGGACTTCAGCCGCGAGTGCTTCGGCGGCGAGCTCGAGCTCTGGCAGCACCTCGACAACGTGCTGACCGCGATGCAGGGGGCGGCCGCGGAGCTGGGGCTCGACGGGAGGATCGCGGAAAGGGAACCGTCGGACGACCCGTAGGGCGGGGCGCCGTCGGCCGGGATCCGTTCGGAGGGGCGGGCGCGCGTCTCAGCGAATCGGCTCGACGGCGATCTCGTCCAGAGTGATCGTCGACACCGGTCGCATCTCGCTCGCGACGTAGCCGGGAGTGATCAGGTCGACCGACAGGTCCGGCCCTTCGACGCCCAGGTTCTCCTGGTCGAAGAAGCCGATGCCGCCGATCCGCCGGTGGTTGAAGGCGCGGCGAAAGCGCAGACCGCCGCCACCGGTGGCGTAGCTGTAGGCGAACTGCTCTAGCCGCCCGCTCGCGGGGTCGAACCAGTAGACGTACTCGTCCCGGGCGCTGGTGCTGGAGCCGGAGGCGAAGCCCACCTTGACCTTGTGGAGCGGACGCCCGTTCCACGTTTCGACGCCCAGGTCCTGCTTGTGCACGGCGGGATCGTCGAGCCGGAACGGCAGGAAGCAGAAGTAGATCCGCGCCATCACCCAGTCGCGCAGCGGCTGCTCGCGATCGGCGCCGACCGGCATCGGCTCGCCGTTCTGCCACCATTCGACGCGGTCGTTGGTGATCCGCACGCGCCGCTCGCCGGCGCTCACCGGGCCGCTGGCCTCGAGGTCGAACGCCCCGCCGTCCACCCGGGCCCGCAGCGCCGAGCAGCCGGACTTCGAGCACATCCGCAGCCGGATCTCGCTGGCGCGGTAGAGGTCGCCGCCATGGTGCTCGATCGCCCGGTCGACGATGGCGAGGCGGTCGGTGGCCGCCGCCACCGGAGAGGTCGTCCGCGCCGCTCCCGACAGGGGCGTCAGGGCCGAGAGCAGCAGCAGCGTCGCCGACGGTCGAAGCCTCATCTCGCCGATTATCCACCGATATCGGCTATTCTCGTCGCTCGATTCGCGTTCTCCCTTCACCGGCATCCGACCCGATCGGAGCGGGAGGGCGCAAGGCCTCCCCCACAGAGCTCGAAAACGGTCCGGGATGTCAGACACCACGCGCCGATTCGCCCGCTCCACCGGGGCCGCGACCTTTTCGCAGATCTGGCGGGTCGGCGTCACCTTCCTGATCACCCTGGCGCTGCGGCGGCTGATCCTGCCGGGCGACTACGGGCTCTACGACTGGGCGCTGTCGGTCTTCCTGGTGCTCGGCGCGGTGCGCGACCTGGGGCTCGTCTACCACATCGTCCGCGTGCCGAGCCGCCCCTACGGCAACCTGCTGTTCGTCCAGCTCACCTGGGGCGCGCTGCTCGCCATCGGCACCTTCTTCGGCGCCGGCGTCATCGCCCGCGCCATGACCGAGCCGCATCCCGAGGTCGTGCCCGTGGTCGCGGCGATGAGCCTCTACCTGCTCTTCGAGGGCCTGGCTTCGGTGCCGCGGGTCTACTTCGACGCCGAGCTCGAGGTCGGCCGCACCGTCGCGCCCGAGATCCTGCGCAACCTGGTCTACGCGATCTCGACCCTCGCCCTCGCCTTCCTGGGCTACGGGGTCTGGAGCCTGGTCGTCGGGATGATCCTCTCGACCGGCGTCTACAGCGTCCACCTCTGGCTGCGCGCCTTCCCCACCATGCCGCTGCGCTGGGAGCGCGGCAACACCTGGCGGCTCGTCCGCCAGGGCCTGCCGCTGGGCTCGATCTGGTTTCTGGCCATCTTCGTCCAGCGCATCGACACCCTGATCCTCGGCCTGCGCTTCGACGCCACCGAGATCGGCCACTACTACTTCGCCTACTTCGTGGCCGTGCTGGTGACGGTCACGCTGGTGCCGGCGATCACCCGCACGCTCTATCCCGCCCTCGTCGCCTACGAGGCGGAGCCCGACAAGCAGGCCGAGGCGTACCGCCTGGCGACGCTCCTGATCCTGGCGATCGAGGCGCCGGTCGCCGCCTTCCTGCTGGTCAACCCCGAGACTTCGATCCGGATCCTGGGCGGCGAGAAGTGGATCCTGGCGCCCGGATACCTCCAGGTGCTGGCCCTCGCTCCGCTCATGGACCCGTTCAGCCGCCTCGGTGGCGAGCTCCTCAAGGTGTTTCACAAGGACTTCGTCTGGATCGCCTCGGTCGGGCTTACCCTGCTGTCGTTCATCGCCTTCGGATGGGCGTTCACCGGCGTCTGGGGCGCGGTCGGCATGGCCTGGGCGAACTACCTGCCGCTCGGCGGGCTGGTCATGGCCTGGGCGATCCATCGGGTCGCGCCGGGGCCGTTCCGGCAGCTGCTGGGCGACATCGTCCTGCTCTACGGCGCGCCGGTGGCGCCGTTCCTGCTCGCCTGGTGGCTGGGGGGCAGCGACCTCTGGCTGCGCTTCGCGCTGTCGCTCGCGGCCCTGGGGGCGGTCTTCGCCTTCTACGCCTGGCGGTTTGGAGAGGCGTTCAAGAGGTTCTTCGGGCCAAGGGCCTCGGCGCCGGCTTCGGACAGGTAGTAGAGGGTCCCGGATTCGCTCGGCAGCAGCAGCCCCTTGGCCACGAGCGACGCGAGCCCGCCTTCGAGGTCGAGACCCGGATGCTCCCCCTCGAGACAGACCACCGCCTGCTTGCGCAGCATGTAGCCGGTCCGGGGGCCCCCGGCCATGCGGCTCTTCTCGTAGAACCGATCCAGAATCACCTGCTCGACGCTTGTCAGATCCATCTTCTTGGCCCTCGTCCGCGAGTTCGAGAGCGGCCATTCTAGCCCGACCTCGCCCATCCTGTTGCGACTCCCGGAATCTGAGGGCCGGCCGATCGCCACGCCTCGGGAGCAGGCCGTCGGCAAGCCCCGGCGGGGGCGCCGGCCCGCCGTCCGCCCGGGGCGCCCACGGGGTTTGACGAAAGGCACCGACAAATGCGATACTACAGGTCCCGCCGAAAGACCATACCGTCTCGAGTCCGCAGCACAGAGCTGAGAGTTCCTCAGGGAAAGCCTCTTCAAAATGAGTGAGATTTCAACCGAATCGCCCGGTGTCGAAGTGACCCCGAAACCCGCCGAGACCGAGGAGGTCGAGGCGCAGGCCCCCGTGGCCGAAGCACCGGAAGGCCCCGAAGCGGCCGAGGCCGTGCAGACGGTCCAGGCTGCCGACGCGGCCGAGGCCGCCGCGGTGGCGTCGTCCGACGAGGCCGAGTCCGACCCGGCGAAGGCGGAAGCTCGCGCGAGCGAGGTCACTCCGGAGCCGGCTGCCGACGAGGTCGAGACCGCCCCGGCGAAGGCGGACGCCGGCGCGGGCGACCCCGAGCCGGGTGCCGCCGAGTCCGCGCCCAGGGCGGCGAAGGGAGGCAAGCGGCCGGCGCCGGCGGCCGAGACCATGGCGCCCGCGGTGCTCGCCCTGCTCGAGCGGATGAAAGGCAACGAGCTGGTGAGCGGCAAGGTGATCGGCTGGAACAAGGGCGGCTTCCACGTCGTCTGCGAGAGCGTGACGGCGTTCTGCCCGAATTCCGAGATGGAGCTGGGCAAGGTGCGCGCGCCCAAGGACTACCTCGACAAGAGCTACGACTTCTCGGTCCTGCGCATCGAGGACTCCGGCCGGCGTGTGGTCCTGTCGCGCACCAAGGCGCTGCAGGAGAAGCGCACCGAGAAGCGCGCCGCGCTGCGCCAGAAGATCCAGGCGGGCACCGAGATCGAAGGCAAGGTCGCCTCGCTCACCAAGTTCGGCGCGTTCGTCGATCTCGGCGGCGTCCAGGGCCTGGTCCACGTCTCCGAGATCAGCCGTAGCCGGGTGGACGATCCGGCCGACGTGCTCTCGGTCGGCCAGAGCGTCAAGGTGAAGGTGCTCAAGGTCGAGCAGGGCGGCAAGCGCATCTCGCTGTCGATGAAGGCGCTCGAGCCCGACCCGTGGAAGAGCGTCGCCGAGCGCTTCCCCGAGGGCAGCGTCGTCCAGGGCAGGGTCGAGCGCACCGCGTCGTTCGGCGCCTTCGTGGCGCTCGAGCCCGGCCTCACCGGCCTGCTCCCCGCCTCGGTCCTGAACCTGCCCCGCGATGCCTCCATCAGCCGGATGTACTCGCCCGGCAAGGAGCTCTCGGTGATGGTGATGAGCGTGGACCCCCGGCGCCGCAGGATCTCGCTGGCGCTCGAGGGCTCGATGACCGAAGGCAGCCGGTCGGACTTCGAGAAGTTCAAGAAGTCGCAGGTCAAGGAAGCCTCGAGCGGCGGCTTCAACGCGCTCGCGGCGGCGTTCCAGAAGATCCAGAAGCAGGGCTAGCGGCGCGCGGCCTCAGATGCCGAAGAAGCTCTTGAGCTTGCCCAGGATCCTCGACCTCAAGCCCTCGGCCTCGACCGCCTGATCGGCGCTCGGCAGGTCCTTGAGCTTCCGCTCGCTGCGGATGCGGTGGCCGGCGATGACCTTCGCCAGCTCGTCCGCGAGCTCGGGGCGCTTGGCGAGCAGCTCGCGCAGGTCGCTCTTGGTGATCTCGTAGAGCACGGCCCCGGCCTCGACGGGTCGGATCGTGGCGGTGCGGGGCTCGCCGGTGAGCAGCGACAGCTCGCCGAAGAACTCGCCCGGGCCCATCCGGTTGGCCCGGGTCTCGTCGCCGCCATCCTCGGTCGCGATGTAGACGTCGACGACGCCCTCGAAGACGATGAACATCGACTCGCCGATCGCCCCGCGCTCGATGATCGCCTCCCCCGCCGGGTACTCCCGCTCGCGCATGCGATCGGCGAGCCAGGCGAGCTCGTCGGGCTCGAGCACGGCCAGCAGGTCGACGGCGCCGAGCAGGTTGAGCTTGCGCTCCATCGGGCTCGGCAGCTCACGCTTCATCGCCGTGTACTGGAATCTCAGACCCTCGACCGGCAGCGGCCGGATGCCGGCGATCTCCATGTGGCGCTGGAGCGCCTTCACCAATCGCCGCCGGTCGTCCGGTAGCGTCGCCTCGCGCAGCCAGCAGCGCAGCCGGATGCCGTAGCCGCGGCCGTCGACGTCGAAGATATTGAGCTTCGCCTTGCGCTCGCCCACCCCTTGCTGGGCCTCGGTGGCGGCGGCGGCGAGCACTCGATGCGCGCGGTCGACCGGCACGTCGTAGTCGAAGTGAAAGAACATCACCGACAAGAAGGGGTCGCCCCCCATCGTCCAGCTGGCGATCTTCTGGTTGATCACCTGGCTGTTGGGCAGCCGCACGCGCTGGGCCGTCGGGCTCTCGATGAAGGTCGTGGAGCGCCAGTTGACGTCGACCACAGTGCCCCAGAACGTGTCGTCGAGCACGATCTCCTCGCCGATCTTGAACGGCCGCTCGAGGTTGATGACGATGCCCGCGAAGAGGTCGCCGATCATCTTCTGGGCCGCCAGGCCGATGATGAAGCCGGCGCCGCCGGTGAAGGCGACGAAGACCGTCAGCGACTTGCCGAAGACGACGCTGATGATGCCGGCGACCGCGGTCAAGAGGATCAGAGCCGCGACCAGATCGCGCAGCAGCTTGGGCACCGCCCAGCCGAGGCGGCGTTCGATCACGCCCTGCCATAGTGCGACGTCGACGATCCGGATCACCACCACCGCCACCAGCAGCCAGACGACGATTCCGAGCAGGCGCTGCGCCACCACCAGCGAGCTCATCAGGACGTCGAGCCCGAGCGCGTACGCGAGGTCGTCCCAATAGAGGAACGGCAGAGTCAGCAGCGCCAGCAGCAGGGTCGGCAGCAGCAGCTGCCGAGCGATCGAGACTTTGGCCTTGCTCACCTCCACCTCGCTCTACCCGGGCGCCGCACCGCCGCGGCCGACCTCTCGCTCTTCCTCGGTCTGCCGGAAGTAGCGGAGCGCTCCCGGATGGACCGGAGCGGCGAAGCCGCGCAGCATCTGCTCGCGTTCGAGGAAGGCGAACGCCGGGTGCAGGCTCCGCGCCTCTTCGAGGTTCTCGAACAGGCTGGAAGTAATCGCGTAGACGTAGTCTTCGGCGACCTCGACGGACGTGACGAGCGTCGCCTTGGTGCCGACCGTAGCAACCGGCTGTCGGTCGGCCGCCTCGGGATAGAGCTGGCTCGGCACCCAGAGGGCGACGTAGTTGGGATGCTGAGCGAGAAAGTCCCCGCTCGCCAGCTCGACGAACCGCACCTCGGACTGTCGGGTGATCGCCGTCAAGGCCTCGCTGGGGTGGCCCACGGTCAGGAACGCCGCATCCAGCTCGCCGGCGGCAAAGCCGGCGATGGTCTCGTCCAGCGGCAGCTCGGTGGCCACCAGGTCGGAGGTCCAGTCGATGCCGGCGGAGCGCAGCAGCTGCTGGGCGTTCTTGCGTCGCCCCGAGCCCGGGGGGCCGATGTCCACGCGCTTTCCCCGGACGTCTTCCAGCCTCTCGACGCCGCCAGCGACCGCCGCCACCAGCACTACGGTCTCGGGCAGCAGGCTCGCTATCGCTCGCAGCCTGTCGCGTGGCCCGGTGGCCTGCCAAGGGCCCTCGCCGTGCACCGCCTGGTGCTCGAGATCCGCCTGGGTGATGGCGAAGTCCAGCTTGCCCGCAACCACCTGGTCGATGTTCGTGAGCGCGCCGTCGGTCGGCTCGACCGCCAGCCGAAAGCCGTACGCCTCCTGCCTGCGGTTGACCAGCCCGGCGATCATGCCGCCGGTCGGATAGTACAGGCCGGACACCGGACCCGTGCCGAGGATCAGGAGGTCGCGGCTATCCTCGCCCCGCGGCGAACGGGACAGCAGTGCGGCGACGATCACCAGAACCAGAAAGGTCGAAGCGGCGATGCTCAACCGCCCCGCGCTCAGCAGCTTCTTCGCCATGGTCCGTCCCGATCCGAGCCACGGTAGCGTGGCGCGGCGTGAGACGTCATCCGGTTCGAAGCTCGCCTGACACGCCCGGTCTCAGGATCTGGCTGGAGGACCGGTCGACCGCTGATCGCGTCCACCGCAAGCTCGCCCGCTTCCTCCGCCGAGTCCGCCGTTAGTCGATCTTGCCTATGGTCACGCTCTGCTCGGCGATCGGCTCCATCTCGGCCTCCGCCTTGTCGGCCTCCGTCGTTTCCTCTGTCGTCGTTTCGGCCGCCGCCTTCTCGGCCGCTGCCTTGTCGATCGCCGCCTGTTCCTCTGCCGTCAAGCCGATCGTGCCCTTGGTCACACTCATACCGCGCTCTCCTTTCCTGAAAGCTCGTTCAAAAAAACGTCGCGTAACGCCTTATGTAACGAGCCTATCACGGGATCGCAGCGGTCTCTCCGGGCATCAGCCCCTTCTCTCTCACCAACTCGAGGAACAGGGGGTCGTCCCAGCCCTGGGCGAGCAGTTCTTCCACCATCCCTGTGGCCTCTTCGAGGCGGTCGAGCAAGAGCAGCGCCTGGACGTGCGTGTCGAGATAGCTCGGCACGTCGGAAGCGGCCGTCACCGGTTCGATGATCTCGACCGCGCGGGTCCAGGCCTGGCGAGCCACGACGGGCTGGTCGCGGCGCGCGTGGACGGTGCCGATCTGCACCAGGGTGTAGGCGAGCGCGTTCAGTGGGCCGGCGTCGTCGGCGGCGGACCGGGCGACCCTCGCCCTGAGGCTCCGCGCGGCTTCGTACGACTCGAGGGCGGCGCCGAGGTCTCTCCTCCCCAGGTGCACGTCGCCCGTGGAGATGTGGATTCTCGCGAGCCATTCGAGCCAGCTCAACCGCGTCGGATCGTCCTCGACGATACGCTCCAGAAGCTGGCGTGATTGGCGGTAGATCTCGAGCGCAGCGTCCGGCTCGCCGCGCGCGTCGAGCACCAGGCCGATCATCCCCAGGCTCTCGGCCTGATAGGCGCGCCACCGCACCCGCGTTGGATCGGTCCGCGTGAGCTCCTGGTAGGCGACGTTGGCCGCCCGGAAAGATCCGATGGAGGCTTCGAGATCCCGCTGTTCGAGCTGAACGGCGCCTATCTGGTAGTGGATGCGGGCGAGCTGGCGCGGCCAGGTTGCGTTCGCCGGGTCCTCGTCCGTCAGCCGAGCCGCCAGGAGCCGGGCTTGGCCATACAGATCGGCCGCGGGCGCCAGCTCGTCGCGAAAGCGGTGCACTCCGGCGAGCAGTACCTGGGCTTCGACCAGCAGCTCCCAGCGCCGCCAGTCGACATCTCCGCCGACCGAAGTCGTCAGCTCCTCCGCCATCTCCAGCGCCCTGCCGAGTGTCTCCGCGGCCGCGGCAAGCTCGCCGAGGCGCCCCTCGAACGCTCCGAGCTCGTAGAGCGCCCGCGCCAGGGCGAAGCGCGACTCGCCGTCGCCGGATCCCCGAGCGGCCAGCCGGTCCGCGGTCTCGACGGCAGCGCCAAAGGCCTGGCGCGCCGCCTCGCTGTCGCCCCGGTCGTGCAGCACCTGCCCCAGCCCCAGGCGGCTGTGGACGAGCCCCCGCTGCCAATCCTCACGCGCGGGGTCGCGCGCCGTCGCTTCTTCGAACAGCGCCACCGCCGAGCGCTGGGTGGCGAGCGCGGCCTCCGTATCGCCCTGGTCGAGCAGGACGTGGCCGACGTTGAGCAGGGTCAGCCCCCGCTTGTGCAGATCGTCGGGCGACTGGTCGCGCTCGCTCAGCGAGTCGAAGTAGCGCTTCGAGCTCTGAGCCACACCCGAGAGAAGATCGAGCCGACCGATCTTGTCGAGCCCCTCGTGCAGGTCGTTGAGCATGAAGTCGATCAGCTCCTCGGCCTGTCCGCGGCGGAGCTCGGCGTCGGCGTGCGCCCGCATCGACTGGATCGCGAGGAAGCTGACGACGACCAGGAAGACGCTCGACACCGAGGCCACGGTGGTCAGCACCTTGCGGCGGCGTCTGGCCTTCGCGGCGGCGCGAGCAGCGCTCTGCTCGGCGGCGCGAGCGGCGCGGCGCTGCTCCAGGTTGCGCAGCCGCTCGGCCACCTCGGCGGCGCTGCCCAGGCGTCGCGCCGGCGAGCCGTCGACGAGGGCGGCGATGTCTTCGCGCAGGAGCCGGTCCTCGACGCGCCGCTGCCAGCCCTGGGCCAGTGGGCGACCGAGATCGCCGAGCACCATCTGATAGAGCATCACGCCGAGCGCGTAGACGTCGGCCTGGGTGGTGAACGGCTGGCCGGCCAGCAGCTCCGGCGCCATGTAGATCTGGGTGCCGGCCGTCGAGCCGCCGGTGCTGTCGAAGTCCTTCTCGGTCAGGCCCAGCACCGTAATGCCCCTGGCCGCGAGCCGCTCGCGGTCGGTGATGAGGCCGATGCCGAAGTCGGTGAGAACCGCCCGGGGACGACCGTCCTGGTCGGTCGTCATCAGAATGTTGGCCGGCTTGACGTCCTTGTGCAGCACGCCCACCGAATGGGCCGCCGCCAGCGCGGTCGCCACCTGGGCGACGATCTCCAGCCGATCGGCGATCGGCACCTCGCCGATGCCGCCCTGGGCCTCGGCCCAGGCGACCAGGCTGCCACCCTCGATGTAGACGAACTCGATGAAGTAGGGCGCCTCGTCCAGGTTCCAGTCGAGGATGCGGGCGATGTCGTCGCGCAGGCCCAGCTCCTCCTTGAGCAGCCGGAAGACCGTGATCTCCCGCTGCAGCGAGAGCAGCCGATCGGCCTCGTAGCAGAACTTGTAGACCCGATGCTCGCCGGTCTTGCCGTGCTCGCCGAGCCAGACCTCGCCGAAGCCGCCCTCGCCGAGCTTCTCGGCCAGGGTCCAGTTTGGCCGCTGCGGAACCTGGAGGCCCGGCGCCGGCCGCCAGCCGAGAATCGTGTCCTCGTCGGCCGCCCGGGTCACCTTTTCCGAGCTCTCCGGCGCCGTCAGCGGCGCGACGCCCTCGACCCCGACCTCGAAGACCTCGACCGGCTCCTCGACCCCCTTGAACAGATAGCTCCCGTGGGCCAGCCAGCGCAGGCTTTCGACGCTCCGCGCACTGCCGGTCGCGCTGCGCCGGGCCAGATCGAAGGCGCCGTGGGTCATGAGCGTCTGCCCCCCGCCGGCCACCGACATCAGGCGCGCCGCCGTCGGCTTGGCCAGACCCTCGACCTCGATCGGCTTGGCCCCGCGGGCGACGTCCTGGGGCGGGTTCCGGCGCAGGAGGATCTCTCCGAGGTGGATCCCGACCCGCGATTCGAGCTCGACGCCCTCGGCCTCCGACAGCTCCGCCAGCGCCCGATGGTAGTCGAGCGCGTAGAGCACCGCCTGCCACGGACGGTCGAAGAGCAGAAGAAAGCCGTCGGTCTTGTCGATCTCGCGCCCGCCGTGCTGCTCGAGGAGGTCGCGGGCGAGGCGGTCGTGCTTGCGGAACAGCTCGGCGCTGACGGCGTCGCCGGTGCGCTGCACCAGGGCGCTGCTGCCTACGAGGTCGCTCAGCAGGAGCGTGGCGATCCGCGCGCCCTCAGGCACCG
>JBFGLX010000025.1:0-19795 GCA_041575955.1 Thermoanaerobaculia bacterium | reverse complement strand
GATCTCGGCGGCATCGACGGCCTGCTGCACATCACCGACATCTCCTGGGGCCGGGTGAACCACCCGTCCGAGTACTTCGGCGTCGGCGACGAGGTCGAGATCGTCGTCCTCAAGTTCGACCCCGCGACCGAGCGGGTGTCGCTCGGCTACAAGCAGCGCAGCGAGGATCCGTGGACGCTGGTGGACAAGAAATACCCGCTCGGCTCGCGGGTGCAGGGCCGGGTCGTGAGCCTGGTCGACTACGGCGCCTTCGTCGAGCTCGAGGAGGGGGTCGAGGGCCTGATCCACGTCAGCGAGATGTCGTGGACCAAGAAGGTCGTCAACCCGACGCGGGTGGTCAACGTCGGCGACGAGGTCCAGGCGATCGTCTCCGAGCTCGATCTCGACCAGCGGCGCATCAGCCTGTCGCTGCGTCAGGCGGAGCGCAATCCCTGGGACGAGCTCTCCATCACCCACCCGGTGGGCAGCGTCATCGAAGGCCAGGTGCGCAACCTGACCGAGTTCGGCGCGTTCGTGCAGATCACCGAAGAGATCGACGGTCTCATCCACGTTTCGGACATGAGCTGGACCAAGCGGGTCAAGCACCCGAGCGAGGTGCTGCAGAAGGGCGATTCGCTCAAGGCGCGGATCACCAACATCGACGTCGAGAACCAGCGCGTCTCGCTGTCGATCAAGGAGTTCCTGCCCAACGAGTGGGAGAACTTCGTCAACGACAACCAGGTCGGCGACAGCGTCACCGGACGGGTGGTCAACGTGACCGACTTCGGCATCTTCGTCGACATCTTCGAAGGGCTCGAAGGGCTCGTGCACGTCAGCGAGATCGACGTCGAGGGCGGCAAGCTCCAGGACCACTACTCGCTCGGCGACTGGGTCTCGGCGCGCATCCTGCGGATCGAGGACGAGGAGAAGAAGGTCGGCCTGACGATGCGCGGCGTGCCGCAGCCCGACGAGGATGAGATCGCCGAGCTCGAAGCGGCGCACAGCAAGAGCTCGGCAGCGGACGCCGAGGCGGAGGCTACTGGGTCCGAGGGCGAAGCCGAAGCCGAAGCGGAAGCCGAGGCCGAGACGGTCGAGGCGACGAGCGGCGAGGCTGCCGAGGACGTGGCTGAGGCCGAGGACGCGGAGCCCGCAGAGCCCGCAGAGCCCTCCGAGGAGGCCGTCGAGGCCGCCGCCACCGAGGCCGGCGACGAGCCGGCCGCGGACGCTGACGACGACGCTGACGACGCGGATGCCGCGAAGGGCGACTCGGAAGAGGCCTAGGCGACTCTACTTGCAGGATCGAGGGGGCGAAACCAGTGACAGACGGAATGACCAAGGCGCAGCTGGTTGAAGAGGTCGCTCGCACCACCCAGCTCACCAAGAAGCACGCCGAGCTCATCGTCAACACGGTCTTCGACAGCATCGTCCAGTCGCTGCGCGACGGCGAGAAGATCGAGCTGCGCGGATTCGGCAGCTTCCGGATTCGCCAGCGCGGCGCCCGCATCGGGCGCAATCCGAAGACCGGCGACCGGGTCAACGTGCCGCCCAAGCGGATCCCCTACTTCAAGCCTGGCAAGGAGCTCAAGGAGCTGCTCAATCACGATTCGTGAGCGGGGTATGGACACCCTGTTCACGCCCTGGAGGTACGAGTACATCTCAAGCGAGCGGACCTCCTCGGGTTGTTTTCTGTGTGCGGCGGCGAGCGAACCCGAGAACTCCGCCCGCCTGGTCGTACACGTTACCGGGCACCACGTAGTGCTGCTCAACCGGCACCCCTATAGCAACGGCCACCTGATGATTGCGCCGCGCGAACATCTGGCGTCTCCCGAGCAGGCGAGCGCCGAGGCTCGAGCGGAGCTGTGGCCGACCGTGCTCGAGGCCCGGCGCGTTCTCCAGGAGCTCTATGCTCCCGGCGGCTTCAACATCGGCTTGAACCTCGGGCAGGCGGCCGGCGCGGGAGTGCCCGACCACTTTCACCTGCACGTCGTTCCGCGTTGGCGCGGCGACACCAACTTCATGAGCGTGGTGGGCGGGGTCCGCCTGATTCCGGAGGATCTCGCCGACCTGCGAAATCGCCTGGCGCCGCTGTTCACCGGAGGGGATGCGAGTTGAGTGAGCGCCAGACTCCCGAAGCAACGCCGGCCGCGGAGGCCTCGGTCGACGGCAAGAGCACCCTGTCGATCGTGCTGCTCGCCTGGCTCCTCCCCGGCGCCGGACACTTCCTGCTCGGCCGCCGCGGGCTGGCGATCGCCTTTCTGCTGATCATCACCTGCAGCCTGGGGATGGGCCTGCTGCTCGACGGCAACCTCTACCGGATCGTCCCCAACCGGCCGCTGACGGTGCTGGCCACCCTCGCCTGCATGGGCCTCGGCGCGCCCTATTTCGTGCTGCGCTTCCTGCTGGACTATCAAGGCGATGTCGTCGCCGCCGGCTACGAGTACGGCACCGCCTTCGTGCTGACGGCGGGTCTGATGAACCTGCTGCTGATCCTCGACACTCTCGACATCACCGTGGGCAAGAAGGAATGAGCCACTTCCTGCTCATGATGCTCTACGCGTTCCTGGTCAGCCTGTTCTTCGCGCTGCTCTGGAGACGCGGGGCGCGTCCGCGCCTGCGGCTTTTCCTGCAGCTGTTTCTCGGCATGATGCTCGGTGGCGTCCTGCTGGCGTGGCTGATGTACCCGTTCCCCGCCGGACCGCCGGCTCCGATACCCTGAGCGCGCGGCCGTCCGCGCCCAATCGATGTCGAGCGACCTTCTGATCGTAGCCGGGGAGGAGTCCGGCGACCGCCACGGGGGAGGCCTCCTGAGCTCGCTGCTCGAGCTCCGGCCCGACCTGCGGGCGTTCGGCCTGGCCGGGGAGCGGCTGGTCGCGGCCGGGGCGGAGCGCATCGCCGACAGCGCCGAGATCTCGGTCGTCGGCCTGGTCGAGGTGCTCAAGGTGCTCGGCCGCGCTCGCGAGATCAAGGCCCGCCTGCTGGCCGAAGTCGACCGGCGGCGGCCGGCGGCCGCGATCCTGATCGACTCGCCGGGCTTCAATCTGCGCATGGCGCGCGCCCTCAAACAGCGCGGCATCCCGGTCATCTACTACATCAGCCCGCAGGTGTGGGCGTGGTGGCGCGGCCGGGTGCGGGGCATCGCGCGGCGCGTCGACAAGATGCTGGTGCTGTTTCCGTTCGAGGTCGACTTCTACCGCGAGGCCGGAATCGACGTCAGCCACGTCGGCCACCCGCTGGTCGACGAGGTGCCCGAGCTGCCTCACGTCTGGGACGCCCGCTCCGACCCGGAAAGCTTTAACATAGCGCTCATGCCCGGATCGCGCGCGAGCGAGGTCGAAGCGCTGCTGCCGGTTCTGCTCGAATCCGCCGCCCGCATCGCCGGGCGCGCGCCGGCGCGGCTGCGGCTGCTGCGCGCCGGTGGCCGGGCGGGGGCCGCGGTCGACCGTCAGCTGGCGACTACCGACCTGCCGGTCGAGGTCGTGCGCGGCGAGCCGTTCCCGCTATTGGCCGACTCCCACCTGGCGCTGTGCGCGTCGGGCACCGCGACCCTCGAGCTGGGCCTGATCGGGACGCCGATGCTGGTGCTCTACAAGCTCGCCTTCTGGACCTACTGGGCCGGCCGGGCGCTGGTCGACCTGCCGTACGTGAGCCTGGTCAACCTGGTCCTCGACGAGCGGGTGGTGCCGGAGCTGATGCAGGACGAGGCCAACCCGACCCGGATCGAGCGCGAGGCGCTGGCCCTGCTCGAGGACCGGCCGCGCATCGCCGCGATGCGCGGCCGGCTCGCCGGCCTGCGGACGAAGCTCGGCCGGCCGGGCGCGAGCCGGCGGGCGGCTTCCGAGGTCGCGGCCTTTCTCGCCGAGAGGGCGACGGCGTGAAGCTGGCTTCGTTTCTCGGGCGCTACGCGATCCGGTATACGCCCTGGGTGGTGCTGGCGCTGGTCGCTTCGGGCTTCTTCGCCCTGTCCACCGGCGCCATCGTGGTGCTCGTCGAGCCGATCTTCAGCGAGGTCCTGCTGGCCGACTCGTCGGAGCTGGGTGGCTTCGCCGCTCTGGGCGCCAGCGACGAGGCGGGCGGCGAGGGCGGCGCCCAGAGCGGGGCCGGAGCCGGCACCAAGGGCGAGCTGATGCGCTGGCTGCAGGGGTCGTACCGAGGCCTCAAGGCGGCGCTCGGGGTCACGCCCGCCGGAGTGATCTACTTCCTGCCGCTGCTGGTCGGGGGGATCTTCCTGCTGCGCTCGTTGAGCGACTTCGCCTCCGGCTACTGCTTCAACCGGCTGTCGCTGGGGGTGACCACCGATATCCGCAACGATCTCTACGAAGCGGTGCTCGACCAGTCGAGCCGGTTCCACGCCGGGCACTCGTCGGGCGAGCTGATCAGCCGCATCGTCAGCGACGTCGGCATGGTGCAGACGGCGGTGTCGACCCGGGTCGTCGACCTGGTGCAGCAGGGGATCACGATGATCACCCTGATCGTGCTGCTGTTCTCGACCAACTCGCGCCTCGCGCTGATCTGCCTCGTCGTCCTGCCGGTGATGCTCTATCCGGTGGTGCGCTTCGGCCGCGGCATGCGGCGCACGAGCCGCAAGAGCCAGGAGCGGATGGCCGATCTGGCGAACCTGGTCGGCGAGGGCGTGCGCGGCCATCGCGTGGTCAAGGCGTTCGGCATGGAGGGCTTCGAGCTCGACCGCTTCCGGGCCGCCACCCGGCGCCATCTGCGGGTCAACCTGCGGGCGCAGCTGCTCGCCAACGCGTCGGGCCCGGTGGTCGAGACCATCCTGATGATCGGCGGCGTGCTGCTGCTGATCTACGCCGGGTTTCAGATCCGCTCCGGGCAGATGTCGGGCCCGCTGTTCATCACCTTCCTGGCCAATCTGCTCTGGATGTACGAGCCGGCGCGCAAGCTCAACAAGGCCAACATCGTGATCCAGCAGTCGCTGGCCGCGGTGCGCCGGGTCTACGACATCATGCACATCCCGAACGAGATCGTCGATCGGCCGGGGGCGCGGGAGCTCTCGTCGCTCAAGCGCGGCATCCGCTTCAACGGCGTCTCGTTCGCCTACAGCGACAAGCTCGTCCTCCGCGATCTCAACCTGGAGCTCAAGAAGGGTGAGATCGTGGCGCTGGTCGGCCCCTCGGGCGCCGGCAAGACGACCGTGGCGAGCCTCCTGCCGCGGTTCTTCGACCCCGACCTCGGCTCGATCGAGCTCGACGGCATCGACATCCGCGATCTGACCCTGCAGAGCCTGCGCGCCCTGATCGGACTGGTCACCCAGGAGACGGTGCTGTTCAACGACACGGTGCGCGCCAACATCGCCTACGGCCGCCAGGATCTGCCGATCGAGCACATTCGCGAAGCGGCGGCGGCTGCCTACGCCGACGAATTCATCTCCGAGCTCGCGGACGGCTACGACTCGCTGGTCGGCGAGGGCGGCCTGCGGCTGTCGGGAGGCCAGCGCCAGCGCCTGGCGATCGCCCGCGCCCTGATCAAGAACCCGCCAATTCTGGTGCTCGACGAGGCCACGTCGCAGCTCGACACCGAGTCCGAGGCGCTGGTACAGAAGGCGCTCTACAACCTCATGGAGGGCCGCACGACGCTGGTCATCGCCCACCGCCTGTCGACGGTCCAGAGAGCGGACCGGATCGTCGTGCTGGAGCAGGGCGTGATCGTCGAGCAGGGCGCCCACGACGAGCTGCTGGCCCTGGACGGCACCTACAAGCGGCTCTACGACCTGCAGTTTCCGTAGCTATCATGAGGCCACGGGCGTGAAGAGCATGACCGGCTTCGGCGAGGCGGTGGCCGAGAGCGGGCGCTACCGGATCGGCGCCACGGTGCGCTCGGTCAACCACCGGTTTCTCGACCTGGTCGTGCGCCTGCCCGACGAGCATCGATCGCTCGAGCCCCTGGTCGGCGAGATCGTGCGCGGCGAGCTGTCGCGGGGACGGGTCGAGCTGCGGCTGGCGATCGAGCCGCTCGGGGACCGGCCGCTGGAGGTCGAGCTGCGCGAGGACGTCCTGCGGCAGCTTCTGGCGAGGCTCGAAGCGCTCACCGACGCCGGGCTGGTGGCGGGCGGCGTGGGCGCCGCCGACGTCCTCCGCCTGCCGCAGGTTCTGAGCTTTCGCGAGCGCCCGCCCGACTGGACCGACGAGGACGGCGAGCTCGTGCGCTCGACGGTGGCGGCGGCGCTGGCGCAGACGGTGGCCGCGCGCGAGCACGAGGGCGAGAGCCTGCGGCAGGTCCTGCTGGACCGGGTCGAAGAGCTCGGCTCGCTGGTGGCCGGCCTCGAGGCGCGGCGCGCCGAGGTCGCCGGGGAGACGCTGGCGGCGCTGCGCGAGCGCATCGCCGCCCTGCTCGGCGACGGCGCTCTCCCCGAGGAGCGGCTGGCGCAGGAGGCCGTTCTGCTGGTGGAGCGCAGCGACGTGCGCGAGGAGCTCGACCGCCTGGCGGCGCATCTCGATCACTTCCGAACCCTGGCAGCCGGCGCCGGGCCGCACGGCCGGCGCCTCGAGTTCCTGGTCCAGGAGATCCAACGAGAGCTGAACACGCTCGGCAGCAAGTGCCGGGACGCCGGGATGGCGCGCGCCGTCGGCGACGGCAAGCTGCTCTGCGAGCAGCTTCGCGAGCAGCTCTTGAACGTCGAGTAGATGAGCACCCTGTTCATCGTGTCGGCGCCCTCGGGCGTGGGGCTCGCGACCCTGATCGACCGGCTGATGGCGGCCCATCCGGCGCGCGCCGGTGCCCTCCACCGCGCGGTCAGCCACACCTCGCGCGCGCGCCGCGAGGGCGAGGTCGACGGCCGCGACTACCACTTCGTGGACCGGCGCCGGTTCGAGCGCCTGATCGACGAGGACCGCCTCCTGGAGTGGGCGGAGGTCAACGGCCAGCTCTACGGCACCTCGCGCGAAGAGGTGGATTCGAGGCTCGAGCGTGGAGTGGACGTCGTCGTCGAGCTCGATCCGGAGGGGGCGAAGCGTCTCCGCGCGCGCCGTCCGGGCGCCCGGACGGTGTGGGTGGCCTCCGCCGAGCCTGGCGTATCTTCCTCAGGAATCGAGCTTTACGATCGAAACGATTGTGTTATCATGCTCGATGACGCGAAGAGCGCCGGTGGCGCCCTGGCGGCGGCCCTCCTGGGCCCCCGAGAGGAGAATCGCGGAGCGAAGCGGGTCGAGAAGCGCCCCTGAGCGTTTCTCGCGGACGAGCACACCCCAGGGCCCGGCGGGCTCCACTCGAGCGGCAACCAAGGCGGTAACGAGAATGCGACCAATTCCAGACAACATCGACAGCAAGTTCCGATTCGTGCTCCTGGCGGCCAATCGCGCCGAGCACATGATGCAGGGTGCGGTCTCCAAGATCGACGACCCGGGGCGCAAGCCCAGCCGGCTGGCCCTGGACGAGATCCGGGGCGACCTGGTGGAGTGGGGCTACGGCCCGGCCGATCCCGCGGAAGCAGAGACCGAAGAAGAGTAGCGTCAGCCGAACCAGCGCCACCGGACAAGTGCCGAATTCGAGCTTCGAGCCGGCCGGGCCCAAGTCGCTCCACGTCCTGGTGGGCGTCAGCGGCGGCATCGCCGCCTACAAGGCAGCGGAGCTCGTGCGGCTGCTGAAGAAAGAGGGACACGAGGTCCGCTGCGCCCTGACCCGTGCCGGGGCCTCGTTTCTGCCGGCGCTCACCCTCGAGGTGCTGACCGGACACCGCGTCTATCAGGAGGAGTACCTCG
Organism: Thermoanaerobaculia bacterium; assembly: GCA_041575955.1. Classification (GTDB taxonomy): domain Bacteria; phylum Acidobacteriota; class Thermoanaerobaculia; order Multivoradales; family JAHEKO01; genus JAHEKO01. The sequence goes on along the minus strand of JBFGLX010000025.1, from coordinate 12,101 downwards.
TCGGCGACGGCAGCGGCGAGGAGCTTCACATGGTCGCCGCCAAGTGGGCCGACGTCGTGTGCGTGGCGCCCGCCACCGCCAACACCCTGGCGCGCCTGGCGCTCGGGCTCGCCGACGACTTCCTGAGCACCACCGTCCTGGCCTTCGACGGGCCGCTGGTCATCGCCCCCGCGATGCACACGGTCATGTGGCAGCAGGAGAGCGTCGCCGCCAACGTCGAGACGCTGCGCCGGCGCGGCGCGCTGATCGTCGGGCCCGGCGTCGGGGAGCTGGCTTCCGGAGACGTCGGAGCGGGACGGATGGCCGAGCCGGCCGAGATCCTGGCCGCGATTCACAGAGTCGCCGAGCCCGGGCCTCTCGCCGAGCCCGGGCCACTGGCCGGCCGCCGGGTGCTGATCGCCGCCGGCCCGACCCGCGAGCCGATCGATCCGGTCCGCTTCCTGTCCAATCGCTCGTCGGGGAAGATGGGCTTCGCCCTCGCGCAGGCCGCCGTGGCGCGCGGCGCGGCCACCACCCTGGTCGCCGGCCCGGTGTCGCTCGCGACCCCGCAAGGCGTCGAGCGCGTCGACGTCACCACCGGCGAGGAGATGGCGGCGGCGGTCCGCGTGGCCGCGCCCGAAGCCGATCTGATCGTGATGGCGGCGGCGGTCAGCGACTTCCGGCCGCGCACCGTCAGCGCCAGCAAGATCAAGAAGGGCGGGCGGCCGCTCGAGTCGCTCGAGCTGGAGCCGACCACCGACATCCTCGCCGGCCTGCGGGCGATCGCCCCCAACGCCGTCATCGTCGGCTTCGCCGCCGAGACCGACGACCTGCTCGACAACGCGCGCCTCAAGCTGGAAGCCAAGGGCGTCGACTTCATCGTCGCCAACGACGTCTCGCGGGACGACGTCGGCTTCGAGAGCGACCAGAACGAGGTCACCGTGCTCGGCCACGGCGCCGAGCGGCGGTTCGACCGCCAGTCGAAGCTCGCGCTCGCCGGCCGGCTCCTGGCCCACTTCGAACGGACCCTGTCGAAGCGTGAGCGACAGCCCGTATAACCCGCCGGATCGGCTGGTCGGCGTCCTCGACTATCTCCGGGAGATCGGTTTCGAGGATCTCTACCGGCCACCGGCCGGGGCGGGCTCCACGGCGCCGGAGACGCCACCAGGGTCCGAGGCCTCGGCGGGCTCCGAGGCCGAGGCCGCTGCCGAGCCGGTTGCCAGCGCCTCGGAGCGGGCCGCCGAGCTGGCCGCCGTGGGGGAGCGCGCCGCGCAGTGCACCGCCTGCCGCTTGCACGAGAAGCGCAACAGCGTGGTCTTCGGCGTCGGCGACCCCGACGCCGACCTGATGTTCATCGGTGAGGGCCCCGGCGCCGAGGAGGACCGGCAGGGCATTCCGTTCGTCGGCCGCGCCGGCGAGCTCCTGACCAAGATCATCGGAGCGATCGAGCTCGAGCGCTCCGCGGTCTACATCGCCAACATCGTCAAGTGCCGGCCGCCCGGCAACCGCGACCCGCAGCCCGACGAGGTCGTTGCCTGCCGCGGCTACCTTGAGTCGCAGATCGACCTCGTGCGCCCCAAGATCATCGTCGCCCTCGGTCGGGTCGCGGCCCAGACCCTGCTCGGCGAGACGACGCCGCTCGGACGCATGCGCGGCCACTGGTACCAGGTCCGCGGCGTCGAGACCCGGGTGACCTACCACCCGGCGGCGCTGCTGCGCAACGTCGGGTTCAAGCGGCCCACCTGGGAAGACATGCAGGTCGTCCGCGACCGGCTTCGGGAGCTGACGGCCGGCGAGTAGGGCAAGGAGTGGCCGCCTCGGACGGGTCGCCGGGTCCCGCCAGATGCCAGCCGAGATGCCGGCGCGGCTGCCCGGGGTCGCAACCGATGGCGTCGCTCCGGCGAAAAGCGGTGGAGGAGGGAGCCCGCCGGCTCGAAGATGCCCATGTACAAGACCCTGACGGTTCTCATCGCCCCGCTCGCCTTCGCCGGCTGCTCGGTCTTCGGAGCCGAGGCGGCCGACGAGCCTGCCTACGAGACGCTGCAGACCGACGGGCCGGTCGAAGTGCGCCGCTACGACGAGCTGGTGGTCGCCAGGACGACGGTCAGCGGCGGCTATGACGCGACGACCAGCACCGCGTTCGGGCGCCTGGCCGGGTACATCTTCGGCAAGAACCGGTCGAAGCAGAAGATCGCGATGACCGCGCCGGTGCTCCAGGAGCGCGACAGCTCGACGAGCGAGAAGATCGCGATGACCGCGCCCGTCCTGATGGAGGAGGCCGGCGAGAGCTGGCAGATGACCTTCGTCCTCCCCGAGGGCTACACGCTCGACAACGCCCCCGACCCGGTCGATCCGGCGGTCGAGGTGACGACGATGCCGGCGCGGACCGTGGCCACGCTGCGCTTTTCGGGCCGGCTGCGCGAGAAGAGCATCGAGCACCATACGGAGGAGCTGGAGCGCTGGATCGCGGAAAGCGACTACCGCGCCGTCTCGCCACCGCGCGCCGCCGGCTACGACCCGCCGTGGACCTTGCCGGCGCTGCGCAGAAACGAGATCCAGATCGACGTCGAGCCGGCGGGGTAGTCTCGTACCGGAGCCACCGAGGAGAACGGTGAGAGCGTGCCCGGTGCCCGCACGACTTGGTGACGAAGGGCTGCCGCGCAGGCTGCCGTCGTGGGAGAACCTATAGAATAAGCAGCCGATGAAGATCGAGGCGCCGCTGCTCAGCTCGCCCGAGGTTGTGGAGCGCTCGGAGCCGATCGCTCGGGAGCTCGACGTGAGCGTGGTCGTGCCGGTTCTCAACGAGGCCGACAGCGTCGAGGAGCTGGCCACCCGGGTGGCCGAGGTGCTCGGTGGCCTCGGTCGCAGCTTCGAGATCGTGTTCGTGGACGACGGCTCGTCGGACGGCACCTCGGACCGGGTCAAGGAGGCCAACCGGGCGGACCCGCGGGTCAAGCTGGTGCGGCTGCGCCGCAACTTCGGCAAGGCGGCGGCGCTGTGCGCCGGGTTCGACGTCTCGAGCGGCGCGATCGTGATCACCATGGACGGTGATCTGCAGGACCAGCCCGAGGAGATCCCACGCTTCCTGGAGGAGCTCGAGGAGAAGGAGCTCGACCTGGTCTCGGGCTGGAAGGCCAAGCGCCAGGATCCGGTCAACAAGCGGCTGCCGTCGCGGCTGTTCAACTGGGCGACGAGAAAGCTCGCCCAGATCGAGCTCCACGATTTCAACTGCGGCTTCAAGGCCTACCGGCGAGAGGTACTGGAGCAGATCTCGCTCTACGGCGAGCTGCATCGCTACATCCCGGTGCTCGCGTCGCGCAAGGGATTCACCATCGGCGAGGTCTCGGTCGCCCACGGTCCTCGCCGCCACGGCAAGAGCAAGTACGGCTGGGACCGCTACTACAAGGGGCTCCTCGACCTGATCACGGTGCTGTTCATCACCAAGTACACGCGCCGCCCGCTGCACCTCTTCGGGATGATCGGCCTCGGCTCGCTCTTTTCCGGCCTGGCGATCAACAGCTACCTGATGGTTCGCTGGTTCATGGGCGAGCCGCTGTCGTTCCGGCCGCTGCTGCTGCTCGGGGTCCTGCTCATGCTGCTCGGCATCCAGGTGCTGACCACCGGGCTGATCGGCGAGATGATCACCTTCAAGAGCTTCCGCCGCACCGACACCTACTCGGTCAAAGAGACGGTTGTTTGAGGATCCTCTTCCTCACCCAGACCTATCCACGCTCTCCGGACGACACCTCGGGCCCGTTCATCCGCGACCTGGCGCGGGGTCTGACGCGTCTCGGAGACGAGGTGACCGTGCTGACGCCCCACGCCCCGGGCGTTCGGGCGCGCTGGGACGACGGCGGCGTCGAGGTCGTGAGTTTCCGCTACGCCCCGGAGCGCCTCGAGCTGCTCGGCTACAGCCGCAGCCTGAGCGCCGACGAGACCATGCGGGTGGGCGCCGCGGCGGTGACGCCGCTCTACCTGATCGCCGCCCGCTCGGCGCTGAAGCGGGCGCTCGAAGCCGGCCGCTACGACCTGGTCCACGCCCACTGGGTGGTGCCGAACGCGCTCGTGACCGGGCCGGGCCGGGGGCGCGCGGCGATCGCCGTCGGCCTGCACGGCAGCGACGTCTTCATGGCCGAGCGCCGCGAGCTGCGGCCGTTCGTCAAGCGGGCGCTGGCCCGCACCAGCGTGCTGACCGGCTGCTCGCCGGAGCTGGTCGAGCGCGTCTGCGCCCTCGGTTTCGACCGGGCGCGCGCGCACGTGATCCCCTACGGCGTGAACGTCGAGGAGTTCGCGCCCGATCCGGGCCGGCGCTCGATCTGGCGCGGCCGGCTGGCGATCCCGGACGGCGCGCCGGTGGTCGTATCGGTCGGCCGGATGGTGAGCAAAAAGGGGTACGGCTACCTGCTCGAGGCGCTCCCCGGACTCCTCGAGCGCCATCCCGACGCGCACTTCGTCCTCGGTGGCGCCGGCGACCTGCTCGACGACTTCAGGCGGCGGACCGCCGAATGGTCGAGCCGCGTCCACCTGCCGGGGCGGGTGCTGCGTGACGTCCTGCCCGACCTCTACCGGGCGGCGGACGTTTTCGTCCTGCCCGCGGTCCACGACCGCAAGGGCAACGTCGACGGCCTGCCCAACGTGATCCTCGAGGCGATGGCCTCGGGCCTGCCAATCGTGGCCTCGGGCATCTCGGGCATCCCGCTGGCGGTCGAGGACGGCGTCAACGGCCGCCTGGTGCCCGAGCAGGAGCCCGCGCCGCTCGCCGCGGCGCTCTCGAGCCTGCTCGCCGACCCGGACGCCCGCCACCGGATGGGGGCGGCCTCGCGGCGGCGCGCCGAGCGCGAGCTTACCTGGGACGCGGTGGCGGCGCGCTACAGGGAGGCCTACGAGCAGGCGCTCTCGGCGCCCGCCGCCGGGCCCGCTTGACCCCCGCTAGAGACGTCCGCTAGAAGGGATACATCTCCCGGATCATGCTCTCGTCCATGGGGGAGAGCCTGGAGTTCGAGTTGGTGCCGCCGAGGCCGTCGGCGAACAGATCGCCGGAGAAGGTGTAGAGCATGATCGAAGCGGGATCGATCTTCGTCGCCGCAACGCCCTTCGGCGAGTACTTGGCCAGCACGTTGTGGATGATCTCTTCCTTCGTCCAGTTGTTCGGCGGACCCGAGAACTCTTGCAGCACTCTCTCTTTGTTCCAGACCCTCGTGAAGTTCGGCGACTGGTGCTCGTGGATGCAGCCCAGGGCATGGCCGAACTCGTGGATCACGACCCGCGAATACTCCTCGTTGTCGGTGTCGTCCCGCAGCCAGCCGTAGTTCATCGTCGGCTGGTGAAGCGGGAAGTACCTTTCGATCAGCGCGTCGTTGCCGACCGCCGACCACGAGCCCGAGTCGGCGTAGAACGAGATGCGAATCTCGGCCGCGCCACTGGTCACGAACTTGAACTTGACGTTGGCGTACTTCTCCCAGATGTGCGCCTTGGCCTCCACCTTTCTCTTCATGGTGGCGCTGCCGTCCAGGAAGCGACACTTGAGCGTGCCGCCGACCGGCCACTTCTTGCTCGTGACGACCGCCATCCTGGCGACGTTGAGCACCTGGCTGGCATCCAGGGTGCCGATCGCTTCGACCGCGTCCCGGGTCCCCCTGCGCGCCGCCGCACTCGGGTCGAGGTGGTCGGGAACGATGCGCTCGAAGCAGATCCTGGAGACCGCGTCGGGCTTCGCGGCGGCCTTCCGCTTCCGGGGCGCTTTCTTCCTCGCCTTGCTCTTCGCCTTGCTCTTCGCTTTTCTCTTCGCCATTCCCCTGACTCCTCCTTCCGACAACAAGTGAATCGGGAGCCCACACGGACTCGCAGCCGGGCGCCATCGTTACCTGACTGTAACGATAATTATAACATGGTCACGATGCTCCGACTTCGCGCGGAGGCGTTGCCGCGCGCGGCCGGTTCGTCAGCGGAAGCGCGCCGCCACCCGGCCGGCGAAACCGTAGCCGAGCGCCGAGGCTACGGCCGCGCCGGCCGCGACCGCCGCGAGCGACGAGCCTGCGGTGGCGGCGGCGAGGGCCAGGAAGGCGACCGCGGATCCGGCCAACGGGGCTCGGGCCGCGCGCCAGGCGCGCTCGGCGCGCGAGCACGAGCCGCAGATCCTGGTGTGCATCGCGTGGCGGTCGAACCGGGGCTCGCCACCGGTGCCGGCAGGCGCGCCTCGGCTCGGGCGCCGGAACCCGACACTGTACGGCCACTCGGCCGCGTACCGGTCGAGCCACTCCCGGTAGGCGATCACCGGCGCGTCGCTGGTCTTGAGCGGCAGCCAGAGCTCGCTCGGGGGACGCGCCGCGCCCTGGATCTCGGCCGCCTGGCCGACGACGATGCTCATGTCCTGCTCGAGGATGTCGCACTGGGTCCGGTGCTCCAGCCAGCGCGGCCGGAGTCGGTCCCGAAGGCGCCAGAAGTCGCTGTAGGCACGGTACAGCAGCTTGCAGCGATCGCGTCCGAGCGGCGCCGAGTAGAGCGCCAGCCCCGAGTGCAGTCGACGATCCTCGTAGACCGATTCGTAGTGCACGAGGTTGGGGGCGCGAAACTCGGCGCGCGCGGCGGCCAGCGAGGGCCCGCCGGCGATCTCGTCGAGGCCGATCGACTTGAAGGCCATGGTGAAGCCGGAGCTCGCCGGCTCGGAGACCTCGAAGCGGATCGGCGCCGCCAACTCGCGGCGGCCGCCGCCGCGGATGCCGTCGTGGGCGATGTGGATGTGCGCGATGTCGATGACGTTCTCGATCAGGAAGGTCTGCTCGTAGGGCAGCTCGATGGCGAAGTCGACGCTCGAGCAGCCGGGCAGATCGAGGTGGGGGAGGGTCGGGATCTGCCGCGGCTCGGCCGCCGCCGCCGCGCCCGGCCAGATCCAGACCATGCCCTGGGCTTCGGCGACCGCGAACGCCTCGACGCACGCTCGCCGCGGGATCTCCTGCGACGCGGGCAGCTGGGGGATGTGCCGGCAGGCGCCGTCGCTCGAGAACTGCCAGCCGTGGTAGAGGCACTCGAGCCCGCCGTCCAGCAGCCGGCCGTCGGAGAGCCGGGCCGCGCGATGCGGACATCGGTCCCGCAGGCAGCTCCATCCCCGCTCCGGGTCACGAAACAGGACGAAGGCCTCGCCGTGGATCCGGACGCGATGGAGCCCCGGCCCCAGGTCGCGCGCGAAGGCCACCGGATACCAGTGGTCCCGCCAGCCCGGGGCGTCGCCCGCCGGCCGTGAGCGCTCTCCCTCCGGGGCACTGGCCGCCATCCGAAAAGCCGCTAGTAGAGCGGGTAGACGTTGGGGTTCTTCTTGGCTTCCCGGCCCGTGAGCCGGCTGAAGAGCCAGCGGATCTTGAGCAGCAGACGAGCCAGGAGGCCGCCCTTTCCTCGCCGAGCCTCGTTGCGAGCCGCCCGTCGCTTCTGATTCATGGTGACCGCTCTCCCGGGTTGTTGGACTCGAATCGGAAAGACGCTCGCTTAGTATAGAGAAATGCCGCGCAGCGTCCCCGGGGACGGCACGCTCCTTCCCTATTCGGGCCGGGAGGTCTACCGTATCCAGCGCCTCGGCGCGCCTCACACGATGGCCGGCTACGGCGACGACGAGAGCGGCGAGCACCTCTACCGGTTCAACTCGCTGGGCTTTCGCGGGCCGGATTTCGACGCCGGCGCCCGCCATCGCGTGTACGCCTTCGGCGAGAGCGAGGCGTTCGGCTTCGGCATCGACTTCGACCGCTGCTGGCCTTCGCGCTTCGTCGAGCACTGGCTCGCGGCCAACGGTCTCGATCGACGCGACGTCTGCTACATGAACTTCGCGGACGCGGGGGCCTCGAACGCGAGCATCGCCCGCAGCCTGATCTCGCAGTGCAGCGCGGCCCCGCCCGATCTCGTCCTGGTGCATTTCGCCGACCCGCGGCGCGCGGAGATCTTCCTCGGCGGCCGGTCGTGGCCCGTGGGCCCGTGGCTGCTCGACGAGCCGGCGGCCCGAACCGCGCGCGAAGCCCCCGAGGAAGAGAACCTGCGCCGGAATCTGCGGGCGCTCCTCGACCGCGGCCGCCACTACTATCGCTTTGCCGCCGGTTCGGATCGCCTGGGCGTCTTCTCGATCGAGAGCGACGCGAACTTCCTCCTCGAGACCCTGCGCGACATCCTGCTCGTCCAGTACTTCTGTCGCGCGCGCGGCATCCGCGCGATCGCGACGTTCGAGCACGTCCGGCAGCTGTCCGCGGCGGACGTGCGCCAGCACTCCGGCCTCGGTCCGCTGGTGGAGCAGATCGACCCGGGCTTCCTGTGCGACTTCTCGATCTGGGACGTCGACGGGGAGTCGACCGCCGACGGACAGCACGCCGGGCCGGTCCGGCACGACGCGTTCGCCCGCGCCATGCTCGAGTTCCATCGACGGGGCGACGGGGGAGAGCCGGCGTCGCCCCGGAGGACGCCGGCGCCCTCTCCCGAGGGCCGGCGGGTGCGCGCCTTCTACGAGCAGAAGCCCTTCAACCACTGGCACACCGCCGCGGCGGCGGCGCGATCGCTCGGCGAGAATCCGATCGCCGAGACCTACCCGGACCTCGATCGCCTGCTGCGGCGGCAGCGGGGCGCGACCACCCTCGATTGCGGCTGCGGCAGCGGCTGGCTCACGAACTCCCTGGCGCTCCACTACGGCGCCGAGGCCATCGGCCTCGACTTCTCGTTGCCGGCGGTCGCGCGGGCTCGCGCCGTCGCCGGCATCCTGGGCGTGGCCGCGCGCGCCCGCTTTGTCGCTGGGGACCTCTTCGACCTGCGGTTCGACGGCCGCTTCGACCTCGCGATCAGCCTCGGCGTCCTGCATCACGCGGCCGACGCCCGGCGCGCGTTCGAGCACCTCTGGCGAACGGTCCGGCCGGGCGGTCACGTCTACGTCGGCCTCTACCACGCCCCCGGCCGGAGCGTCTTCCGCGGCCACTTCCGCGAGATCCTGGAGAGCGGCGGCGAGGAGGCCGCGTTCTGGGAGTTTCGCCGGCTCCATCCGGCGCGCCGCAACAGCGAGCACCTGCGCTCGTGGTTCCACGACCAGGTCCTGCACCCGCACGAGTCCGGACACACCCTGCGCGAGATCTGCGAGTGGCTGGCGGCCGCGCGGCTCGAGCTCCTGAGCACCAGCGTCAACCGGTTCCGGCCCTTCATCCGGGTCGAGGAGCTCTACGAGCTGGAAGCGGACTACGAGGCCCGTTCGTGGCGAGCCTTGAGGGAAGGCCGGTTCCTCCCCGGCTTCTTCACCTTTCTGGCCCGAAGGCCGGGGTGATCTTCGACCGGCGGCGGTCCTCGTCGAGGACCGCCACTCGACGGGAGCGGCACCTCTCGGCGACGGAGCGCCGCCTGGCGATCGGCAGCCTGCAGCCGGTCCTCGCTGAGCGGTGGCCGCGGTCGGCCCTTCGCTCCCCGTTCCGTGCCACAATCCAACGCGGGTGAAGAGGTCGCGCCATGGACCACTGATGGTTTCAGATACCGAAGAGCGCTGGCGACCAAGCACGAAGTTTCTGCTCGTGGGCGGTGCCGTCGCTTTTGGCATCGGCCTCATAGTCGGAATACTGACCGGACTGGGCGCCGGTCATCTGAGCCTCACCACACTGGCCTGGGGCGGTGTTGCCGCAGTTCTGGTCTTCGCGATCATCAGCGGGCTCATCACGGCCGGCCAGCACCGCATCTATCGCTACACCGGTCTGCGCCGGGCACTGGCGCTGGCTGCCGTGTTCTTTGTCGGCGGTGCCCTGGCCTGGCTGGTCGTGCACGGGCTGCTCGTCGTCACTGGCAGCGCGGGCTTGCCCACCTGGCCGCAGATCGCGACCAACATCGGTGTTAACGGCGCCTTCGGTATCCTCTTCGGATCCGGTTTCTATCTCTACGAGGCCATGCGTCAGCGTATGCTCGAGAGCGTCTCGCGTCTGAAAGAGGCCGAGTTCGCCGAAAAGGAGCTCGCCCTGGCACGCTCGATGCAGCAGCGGCTGTTGCCGCCCACCGAGCTCGCTGGCGAGGGCTACCGAATCGCCGCACGGAACGTGCCCGCGAGCTTTGTCGCCGGTGACTTCTTCGATATCTTCGCGCTGCCCGGCGGGGCCCTCGGGTTGGTCGTCGCCGACGTGGCCGGCAAAGGCATCGGCGCTAGCCTGGTCATGGCCTCGGTCAAGGCGATGCTGCCGTTGCTGGCAGCCGAGCGCACGGTGGCCGAGACCCTGATTGTTCTCAACCACAAGCTCTGTGACGAGCTCGAGAGTCGCCAGTTCGTGGCCCTCGCCTACGCTCACTACGTGCCGCTGACCGGCGACCTTCTTGTGGCCAATGCCGGCATGCCGGATCCTTATCTGCTGCGTCTGGACGCGAAGCCCGAGCTGCTGAGCGTCGAGGGCCCGCGCTTGCCTCTGGGATTACGGCACGATCAGACCTATCGCGCGACTCAGGTGACCCTCCCGCCGGGAGCAGGACTCCTGCTGGTCACCGATGGCCTCCCCGAGGCGCGCGACTCCGGTGGCGAGCCCCTTGGCTACGAAGCCCTGACCGCGCTCCTGCCACCGATCGGCTCTGAGCCCGGCGCCTGGCTGGACGACCTCTTCGAGCGGGTGCGCCGGAAAACCGCGCCCGAGCTCACCGACGACTGGACGGCTCTTCTCCTGGAGCATCAGGCCTGATCAAGGAGGCGCGGGATGCGCCGCGCCTGCATCCTGATCGGTCGGGGGGCAGCCTCAGGTCCCAGAAGGCGCCCTTCCAGGGCCTTCCGACGCAGCAGATTCAGGTAGTTGGGGCCTTGTGGACGGGCCTCAGCCGGTCACCTCCGCGAGCAGCCTCCGCCAGGCCTCCGCCTCCCGCTTCGGCGCGAAACGCGGGGCGAGCTCGCGGCTGCGGCGCTCGAGGCGGGCCAGGAACGAGGCGTCGCGCTCGCAGCGCTCGATCAGGGCCGCCAGCTCGCCGGTCCGGCGGACGCCGAAGTAGCCCGGATGGTCCTCGCCGAGCATGCCGATCGAGCCGGGCACGCGCGACGCGAGCACCGGCAGGTGCGCGACCAGCGCCTCGGAGACGACGTTGGCGCCGCCTTCCAGGAGCGACGAGAGGACCATCGCCCGGCTCTGGGCGAGGAGCCGGCGGACCTGCCACCGGGGTCGTTCGCCCAGCCAACGGTAGCGCGGGTTCTCGGCCATCTCGCGCTCCGCGCGGGCGCTCATCGCGCGGCTCATCGCCATGCCGGCGTGGAGGACGCGCACGCGGCTGGCGGCCGGGAGCCGGCGCGCGGCAAGGGCGGCGCGGAAGGGGTCCTTGACCGGTCTCAAGTGGCCGACGACGCAGACGTCGAAGGTGCGCACGCGCCTCGTCACGGCGGCCGACGTCGGGCGGGCGGACTGGTAGATCACCCGCGCCCGGGGGCGCAGCTCGGGGTCGAGCTCCCGCAGCCCCTCGGGCTGGAGCAGGACCAGGCGGTCGGCCCAGCGGAGGGCGCGCCGGGCGTCGGCGGAGGTGGCCAGGTCCTGGTACAGGTCGGTGCCGGTGAGGGCGACCACCAGGGGACGCTCGGGATGGTCGCGCCGGAAGCCGACGATCGAATCGTAGCTGCGCCGCGCGTGCAGCGCGATCAGCAGGTCGGGCCCCGGCGAGCGCGGCCGCCGCTCGTGGCGCTGCCGGACGTCGACCCGATGGCCGAGCTGCCGGAGGATCCGCGCCCAGCGGACGGCGGTGATCCGGTTGCCGTGCAGGGAGCGGCCGGGCGCCGGGGTGACGAGCTGGATTCTCATGAGCGGTGCCAAGCTGTCCAGGCTTGCGGAGCTTAGCGCGCCGCCTCGCTTCGCGCCTCGGCCGGTCCGGCGTAGACTCGGTCCGATGTCCGCGGCCGTTCCGATCCCCACCACCCCGCAGGGCCTGATCGAGTCCCTCCGGGACGCCCGCGCGCGCACCCTCGGGCTGATCGAAGACCTCGACGACCGGCAGCTGATGGGGCCGCGGCTGGCGATCGTCAATCCGCTGCTCTGGGAGATCGGCCACGTCGCCTGGTTCCAGGAGAAGTGGTCGCTACGGCACCTGCGGGGGGCGGAGCCTCTCTTCGACCGCGCGGACGAGCTCTACGACTCGATGGCGATCGCCCACGACGTGCGCTGGGATCT
>JBFGLX010000024.1:0-19957 GCA_041575955.1 Thermoanaerobaculia bacterium | reverse complement strand
TAGTGCTTGAGGCTGCGCAGCTCGTAGCTCCACCCCCGGCGGGTGCCGTCGAAGATGTCCTCCCACTCCGGACCCACCGGAAACCCCGAGTGGACCAGGCGCAGGAGGGTGCCGCCGCCCCGCCGCGCCTCGATGTAGTAGTCGACCGCCACGGAGTTGGGCTGGCCGCGCATGCCCTCCTCCTCGGTCCACGGCCAGGCGGTGCGCAGGTGGCGCTCCGGCTCCCACACCTGGATCTCGAGGTCGCCCTCCCAGGCGCCGTCCCAGGACAGGTGCACCGCGCCGCCTTCGCCCGGCCGCACTTCGGCCTGGAGCGGGAACCAGTTCATGAGCTCGTCGGCCCGGGTGAGGGCGGCCCAGACGGCGCCCGGCTCCGCCGCCAGCTCGAGCTCGGCTTCCAGCCCCTGCTCGGTCTCTCCCTTCCGCACCTGCAGCTCGAATCGGTCCGTCGTCTCGGTCATCGTTCTCCTCCTCTAGTCCGACCTTCTCACCGTCAGGCCGGTCTGCTACGACTTCTTTCGGTGCACTTGCCGCCGCCTCTTCGCGGCCCCCGCCGGCTTCGCCGAGCGGTCGGGCGCGGTCAGGGTCGGGTACGAGCCCAGCACCAGCTCGTAGCTCCGGCCCCGGGGATCGTGGTACTCGGCGACCAGGTCCGAGAGCGCGGCGACGACCCGGTCGCCGAACTCGGCGAAGGCCGCCGGCGACGCGAAGCGGACCCGCGTCTCGACGCCGACGGTCGCCAGCCGCTTGCCGGCCCGGTCCGCCCGCCGGCGCAGCACGGCCAGGTCGCGCAGCGCCTTGCCGAGCAGGGCGAGCAGATAGGACCAGGAGAAGCGGTCCCGAGCTCCCCGCTCCTCCGCGCCCGGCGCCGGCGGCGCCACCCGGCCGAGGGCCTCCGGGCCGATCAGGTAGTGCCTCGCCGACGCCCGGTAGAGCCGCTCGACGAAGCCGCCCCGCGGCCGCTCCTCGACGCAACGGATCAGCCCGGCGCGCTCGAGCTCGCGCAGGTGGTAGTTCAGGCGCTGCCGCGGCAGGCCGAGGGCGCGCGCCAGGCCGGTGGCCGACTCCGGCTCGACCAGCCGTTCGAGGAGCTCGAGGCGCAGCGGCTTGAGCATCGCCGAAGCGGCCCCCACCTCGCCCACGACCGCCACGCCGGCGACTGGGTGATCGTCGCCGGAAGGGCTCGCGCTCCTGGCCATCGACTCCGTCACGGCTCCATTCCTAGCATTGACAGTTTTTTTTGTCAATAGTCGGAATCGACCTCCCCCGGGGCACGAGCCGGGGGGCCGTCCCCCGGACGGCTAGCCCCCGTCGACAGACCGACGCGGCCGCCGGGGCGGCACATCCATCGGGAGACGAGCTAGACTCGGGCCCCTGTGAGCTCCTCCACCACCCACTACCGCGCCTGCAACCTGTGCGAGGCGATCTGCGGCATCGAGGTCGAGGTGCGCGACAACCGCGTGCTCTCGATCCGCGGCGACGAGCGCGACCCGTTCAGCCGCGGCTATATCTGCCCGAAGGCGATCGCCCTGCGCGACCTCGAAGACGACCCCGACCGCCTGCGCCGGCCGATCCGGCGCACGGCCACCGGCGATTGGGCCGAGATCTCCTGGCGCGAGGCGCTCGACGAGACCGCCGACCGGGTGGGCTCGATCCGCGCCGCCCACGGCCCGGACGCCCTCGGCATCTACCTCGGCAACCCCAACGCCCACAGCCTCGGCCCGCTGCTCTACGGACCGCCGCTGCTCAGGACGCTGCGCACCCGCAACCGCTTCTCGGCGACCTCGGTCGACCAGCTCCCCCACCACGTCGTCGCCCGGTACATGTTCGGCCATCAGCTCCTGCTGCCGATTCCGGACGTCGACCGCACCGACTTCATGCTGATCCTGGGCGCCAACCCGCTCGCGTCCAACGGCAGCCTGATGACCGCGCCGGACATGAAGCGGCGCCTGGGCGAGCTCCGGGCGCGCGGCGGCCGCCTGGTGGTGGTCGATCCGCGCCGTAGCGAGACCGCGGCGATCGCCGACCGCCACCTCTTCGTCCGCCCGGGCACCGACGCCCTGCTCCTGGCGGCGCTGGTGAACGTGATCTTCGCGGAGCGGCTCGAGCGGCCCGGGCGCCTGGCCGAGATGTCGACGTCCCTCGACGAAGTGCGCGAGCTGGTCCGCGGGCTCACCCCGGAGCGGGTCGCGCCCGCCACCGGCATCGCCGCGGACGAGATCGCCCGCCTCGCCCGCCAGCTCGCCGCCGCCCCGGCAGCGGTCTGCTACGGGCGGGTCGGCGTCTCCACCCAGGAGTTCGGCGGCCTCTGCCAGTGGCTGATCAACGTCCTCAACCTGATCACCGGCAACCTCGACCGCGCCGGGGGCGCGCTCTTCACCCGGCCGGCGGTCGACGGCGTCTCGGCCTACGGCCACGGCCAGCTCGGCCGCTGGCGGTCGCGCGTCCGCGGCCTGCCCGAGTTCGGCGGCGAGCTGCCCGCCGCCGCGCTCGCCGAAGAGATCTCGACGCCGGGCGACGGCCAGGTGCGCGCGCTGCTGACCATCGCCGGCAATCCGGTGCTGTCGACCCCCAACGGCGGCCAGCTCGAGGCCGCGCTGCCGCGGCTCGAGTTCATGGCCTCGGTGGATTTCTACCTGAACGAGACCACCCGCCACGCGCACGTCATCCTGCCGCCGACGGCGCCGCTGCAGCGCGACCACTACGACCTGGTCTTCAACCTCCTGGCGGTGAGGAACACGGCCAAGTTCTCGCCGGCGGTGGTCCGGCCCGAGCCCGACAGCCGGCACGACTGGCAGATCCTCGCCGAGCTCCACCGGCGGCTCGGTGGCGGCGGCCTCCGCGAGCGGTCGAAACGCGCCCTGGCCCGCTGGGCCGGGCCGCGCCGGCTGCTCGATCTCGGATTGCGCTTCGGGCCCTACGGCTCGCGGCTCAAACCGTTCGGCGGCGGGCTGACCCTGCGCAAGCTCCGGCGCGCGACCCACGGCCTCGACCTCGGGCCGCTCGAGCCGTGCCTGCCCGGCCGGCTGCGGACCGCGGACCGGCGCATCCGGCTCGCCCCACCCGAGATCGTCGGCGACCTGCCGCGGCTGCGTCGGCGTCTTGCCGAGCTCGGCGCCGAGCCCGCGGGGGAGCTGGCGGCCGGCAACGGCGGGCTGCTGCTCATCGGCCGGCGGCACCTGCGGAGCAACAACTCGTGGATGCACAACGTGCCGCGCCTGGTCAGCGGCCGCCCACGCTGCACGCTCCTGATGCACCCCGAGGACGCGCGCCGGCGCGGGCTCGAGAGCGGCCAGCCGGTGGCGCTGACGTCGCGCGCCGGCCGGATCGTGGCGCCTTTGGAGGTTAGCGACCAGGTGATGCCCGGCGTCGTCAGCCTGCCCCACGGCTGGGGCCACGACCGCGCGGGCACCCGCCTGGCCACCGCCAGCCGCCACCCCGGCGCCAGCCTCAACGACGTCACCGACGACCTCCTGGTCGACGCCCTCTGCGGCACCGCGGCGCTCAACGGCGTGCCGGTCCGGGTCGAGGGCGCGTGACCTACCGCGGCGAGCCGGTCACGCCGAGCGGGCGCCGGGCGGGGGCGTCCCGCGCCGACCTGCGCTACCGCTGGATCCTGTTCGACGCCGACGGCACCCTCTTCGACTACGACCACGCCGAGGGCGAGGCCCTCGAGGCGCTGTGGAGCGACGCCGGCCTGCCGCCCCGGCGGGATCTCCTGGCCGTCTACCGGCGCATCAACGGCGCCCTGTGGAAGGGCCTCGAGACCGGCGAGGTGAGCGCCGGGGAGATCAAGGAGGAGCGCTTCCGGCGGCTGGTCGACGAGCTCGGCCTGGCCGCCGATCCACGGCAGCTGAGCGCCAGCTACCTCGACCACCTCTCCCGGCAGACCCGGCTCGTGGCGGGCGCCGGAGAGCTGCTCGACTCCCTGCGGCGAACCCGCAAGCTCGCCCTCATCACCAACGGCCTGAGCCAGGTGCAGCGGCCGCGGCTGGAGCGATCGCCGATCGGGCGGCATTTCGACGTGCTGGTCATCTCCGAGGAGGTCGGCTTCGCCAAACCGGACGGTCGCATCTTCGCCCAGGCGCTGGCCATGATGGGAGACCCGCCGAAGGACGAGGTGCTGATGGTCGGCGACAACCTGCTCGCCGACATCGAGGGCGCCCGCCGCTTCGGACTCGCGACCTGCTGGCTCAATCCCGGCGGTCGCGAGAGCAGCGGCGAGATCGAGCCCACTTTCGAGGTCCACGACCTGGGCCAGCTACGGCAGGTGCTGTCCGGACCGGCCGAGCCAACAGAGGAGTGAGGAACTTGGCGCACATTCGCAACCAGCACCTGTGGGCGGCCGCCGTCGGACCGCTGATCTTCGTCGTGGTGGTCGCCACCGGCTGCTCGCGGCCGTCCGGATCGGGCGGCGACTGGCCGCAGTTTCGCGGCCCCGGTGGCGTCGGAGTGAGCGACGCCACCGGCCTGCCGGTCCGCTGGAGCGCCGACTCGGAGAACGTCCGCTGGCGGACCGAGATCCCGGGCAGCGGCAACTCGTCGCCGATCGTCGCCGGCGGCAGGGTGTTCGTGACCACCGCGATCCGGCAGGGCCAGCGGGTGGATCGCTCGGTGGTGGCGATCGACGCCGGCAGCGGCGAGCTGCTGTGGCAGACCACGGTCGCCGACGAGCCGCTCGAGGAGACCCATCGTCTCAACACCTACGCCGCCCCGACCCCGGTGACCGACGGCCAGATCGTCTTCGCTTTCTTCGGCGCCACCCTGGCCGCGGTCGACCGGGAGGGCGCGATCGTGTGGCGCGAGACGGTCGATCCCGACTACCGGGAGCTGTCGCACTACGGCGCCGCCAGCTCGCCGGTGCTGACCGAGCGCGCGGTGATCGTGGCCCGCGATCGCGAGGACGCGGTCCACGGCGTCGGCTGGCTGGGTGCTTTCGACCGGCGTACCGGCGAAGAGCTCTGGCGGCGGACGTGGGACGACACCTGCTGCTCGTACGCCACGCCGCTCGTGCTCGAGCGCGGCGGCGGTCAGGAGATCCTGTTCACGCACGCCGCGCGGGTCACCAGCTACGCCCCGGAGAGCGGCGAGACGCTCTGGTCGCAGCCCTTGAAACAGAACCAGCCGGTGACCAGCCCGACCGTCGCCGGCGACCTCCTGGCGGTCTTCACCGGCGCCGATCGGGTGCGCAACGGGGCGATGCTCAAGCTCACCGGGAGCGGCGCCGGGACCGAGGTCGAGATCCTCTGGCAGACCCGGCGCATGATCCCCCAGGTCTCCTCCCCGGTGCTCTACGAGGGCTCGCTCTACACCGTCGCCGACAACGGCGTGATGGTCAGCTACGAGCCTCTGACCGGGGCCGTGCGCTGGCAGGAGCGGCTCAAGGGCTCGGGATTCCGGCCGTCGCTGCTGGCCGGAGACGGCAAGATCTACGCCGTCGACTCCTACGGCCGAGCCTCGGTGGTGGCGGCGGGGCCCCAGTTCGAGCTGATCGCCGAGAACGACCTGGAAGCGCTCGGCAACGCCTCGCCCGCCTACGGCGCCGGCTGCCTGCTGCTCAGGACCGACGCCGGCCTCTACTGCATCGAGCGGCAGGCGGCCGGCGGGTAGCCAGCGTTCGCCAGCCCGGGCCTGACCGCGAGCAGCCGGTCCACGGCCCTCGGGGCTCCGGGACCGAACCCTGGCGTCCGCCGGGCCGTTCTATCCTATGGAGGCGCCGATCCCGAGGAGCCGCTCGACCTTGCTCGACATAGACACACTGGCCGCACGCTGCCGCGCGGGCGACGATCTCGCCTGGGAGGCTCTGGTGCGCGAGTGCCAGGGGCGGGTGTTCGCGATCGCCCTCCACTACCTG
Organism: Thermoanaerobaculia bacterium; assembly: GCA_041575955.1. Classification (GTDB taxonomy): domain Bacteria; phylum Acidobacteriota; class Thermoanaerobaculia; order Multivoradales; family JAHEKO01; genus JAHEKO01. The sequence continues at coordinate 14,103 of JBFGLX010000024.1, read as the reverse complement.
CGCGAGCGCGAGGAGGCCCGCGACGCCGCCCAGGAGGTGTTCATCAAGATCTACAACGGCCTCGACAGCCTGCAGCCGGACGCCCCGTTCCTCCCCTGGATGCTGCGCACCGCCCGCAACTGCTGCATCGATCGCCTGCGCCGCCTCAAGGTGCGCACGCCCGAGCGGCCGGTGCCCGTGAACGAAGCCCTCGACGCGGCTTCGAACGAGCCGACGCCCGAGGAGTCGTGGCTGACCGGAGCGACCCGCAGGCTGGTGCACCGGGCGATGGGCGCTCTGACCGAGAAGAACCGCGAGATCCTGCTGCTCCACCACATCCAGCAGCTCAAGCTCGATGAGATCGCCGAGCTGCTCGGGGTTCCGATCGGCACGGTCAAGTCGCGCAGCAACCGGGCGCGGATCGAGCTCGCCAAGGAGGTGCGGCGGATCGATCCCTCCTACGGAGTCGGCTCGTGAACTGCCGCGGATTCGAGCGGCTGGTGGAGTCGTTCCTGGTAGGCGGCCTGCCGCCGGCCGAGACCGAGGCCGCCGGCCGCCACGTGCGCGGCTGCGACCGGTGCGGCGAGCTGCTCGAGCTGGCGCGGATCGCGCTCCGGCCCGCGGACCCGCAAGCCGCCCTGCCGCCCCCCGGACTGGTGGCGGAGGTGCTCGCGCGCACCGCCGGCGCGGGCTGCGGCGCGGCCGAGCGGCAGCTCTGCGACCAGATCGACGGCGCGCTCGCCGCGCAGCGGGCCGAGCTGGTCGCGGCGCACCTGTCGCGCTGCTCCGAGTGCCGGGCGCTGGCCGGCGCGCTCGCGGCCCTGTCGGACGACCTGCCGCGGCTGGCCGAGATCCGACCCGACGGCCGCTTCGTCGAGGCGGTGCTGGCGCAGACCCTGCCGCCGCACGTGCGCCTGCGGCGCTGGTGGCGGCGGCAATGGCCCCGCTGGGTCGCCCGCCCGCGGTTCGCGGCCGAGGCGGCGTACGTGACCACCCTGATCGTCGCCCTGGTCGTCTCGACTCCCGGCTCGCCGCTCGCGGCGATGCCCGGGCGCGCCGCCGAGATCGCTCGCGGGGTCGCACCGCTCGAGGCGCTCGGCAACCCGCTGCCGCGTCTGGAGGCGGCAGTGGCGCCGAAGCTCGAGGCCCTGAAGAGCGGCCGCACGACCCGGACGGTCGTCGCGACCTGGCATGGCGCGGTCGCTTCCGGCTCGCGGGCGCTCGAGCGCGCCACCGGGCTCGGCGGCGACGCCCTGGGGTGGGTCGTGCAGACGACCCGAACCCTCCGGCAGTGGTTTGCGTCCGTGCTGGAGAGGGCCGGCGAAACACCTTCTCCGGCCGAACGAGATTCCGACGAGGAGAGCCGATGAATCGACCCGAGCAGATTGCCGATACCCCGCCGCCGCCGCCGCCGTCCGTGCCGCGACCCCAGGTCCCGAGCGCCCCGATCTCCGCCGCCGATCCGCGGGTCAAGTCGCCCGCCGTCGCCTGCTGCCTGTCGCTGATGCCGGGGCTCGGCCAGGTCTACGTCGGCTACTACCAGCGCGGCTTCATCCACGTCCTGGTCGCCGCCTCGATCATCAGCCTGCTGGCGGCCGGAACCCTCGGCCCGCTGGTGCCGCTGGCCGGGCTCTTCCTCGGCTTCTTCTGGCTCTACAACATGATCGACGCCGTGCGGCGCGCGACGCTCTACAACCAGGCGCTGACCGGCGATGCCGACGGCGACATCGAGCTGCCGGCCGACTTCAAGACCCCCGGCCTCGGCGGCTCGATCGCGGGTGGCGTCAGCCTGGTGGCGGTCGGCGCGCTCCTGCTCGCCAACACCCGCTTCGGCATGTCGCTCGACTGGATCGAGGAGTGGTGGCCGGCCGGCCTGATCCTGTTCGGCGCCTACCTGGTCTGGAAGGCCGTCCAGGACCGGGCGCGCGGCGACGACACGGCAGCGGAAGAGTAGGGTCGCGGAAGAGGGTCCGCGTCGCCTGTTCCATCGGCCGGCGCTCGCGATAGGGTCTGCCCCATGACCCCAAGCGAACGCTGGCTGGTGCTGCTCCTGCGCGTCGGCGGCCTCTTGACCGGTTCGGCCGTCTTCGCCGTCTTCCTCACCGACGAAGCCATGGCCTCGAGCCACCACGCGCTCGGCCTGGGCGAGTTCCCCCGGGCGCCGCTGACCTCCTACCTGACCCGCTCCCTGTCGGCGATGTACGCGTTCCACGGCGTGGTCCTGTGGGTGCTGTCCACCGACGTCCGACGCTACCGCCCCATGATCGTGGCCGTCGGCTGGGCGACGGCCGCCCTCGGTCTGCTCCTGACCGGCATCGATCTGACCGCGCCGATGCCTTCCTGGTGGACGCTCGCCGAAGGTCCCTGGGTGACCGTTGTCGGACTGGTGCTGGTCGCCCTGGCGCGCGCGGTCCGGCCGGTCGAGAGCTAGCGAAGCTCCGGGCTGGGGCGTCCCTCTCCCCGTCGCTCCGCGAGCCGCAAGAGTGGCCCGTCCGGAGTGCCCGATGTCGCTGCGGCGAGCCGCGCTCCGGTGGGAGGCCGGCCAACCCCCAACCCCCGGCCCTGGCCTCGCCGATGGCCCGGGACCCTGCGGGCAAGACGGACCCGGTACCGACCGGTGCCGGCCGGAGCGGTTTTGATAGCGTCGCCTCCGGTTCTCCGATGCCCCGAATCGCCGCCATCTGCCTCGCCTGCCTGGTCTGGCTCGTGGTCGTCGGCGTCGGGGCTTCGGTCGCGGCCCGCGACCGCGTGCCGAACTCGATCGTCGCCGTCGGGGAGCGCATCGAGAGCGGCCCGCACGGCACCTTCTCGATCAGGTTTCCGAGCTCCTGGACGGCGGTGTCCAGCACTCACGGCGACTACGACCAGCTCGGCCTCTACGCCGACGAGCCGCTGGAGATCTCGATCGTCGTCGGCTCGCGGCCGCTCGACGAGGTCGAGCGGAGCCTCGACCGGCGACAGCTCCTGGACCGGATGATCGAGCTGACGATGATCAACACCGTCGAGCTCGGCAACCAGATCGTTCAGGTCGGCCGGGTCGAGCCGCTGGCCGGAGACTGGCCGGCGTTCGCCGCGGTCGCGACCAACCGCGACCAGACCAAGATCATGACCACCCTGCGCTCGTTCGTCGCCGGCCGCGCCTACGTCGTCACGACGATGACCGACAACCGGCAGGCCAGCCCCGAGCTCGGCGCGCTGGTCACCCGGGTGGTCACCTCGCTGAAGGTGCACTGATCACGGAGGGAGGGCCGATGCGCCTCGAGGGAAAGAGAGCCCTGGTCACCGGCGGCAGCTCCGGCATCGGCCGGGCGATCGCCCTGGCGTTCGCGCGCGAGGGCGCCCATCTCGTCCTCACCTACCACACCCGGGCGGCCGACGCGGCGGCGATCGTCGAGCGGATCCGCGGCCTGGGAGTCGAGGCGACGGCCATCGAGGCCCACCTGGAGCGGACGGCGGCGGTCGCCGGGGTCTACGAACGGGCCCGCGAGGCGCTCGGCGAAGTCGACGTGCTGGTCAACAACGCCGCCAGCCTGACGCGCACGCCGTTCGAGGAGCTGACCCTGGACGAGCTCGACCGGGTGATGAGCACCAACTTCGTCGCCCCGTTTCTGCTCACCCAGAGCTTCTGCCGCGACCGGATGGCGCTCGGCAAGCCGGGCAGCGTGGTCAACATCTCCTCGATCAGCGCCGAGAGCGCCGTCAGCCGGATGGCGCACTACCAGTCCAGCAAGGCGGCGCTGACGATGCTCACCCGGAGCGTCGCCTACGAGATGGCCCCGCATGGGATTCGGGTCAACGCGATCTCGCCCGGGCTCACCCGAACGGGCGCCAACCGCGACCAGTGGGAGGGCGATCCGGCCCTCTGGGAGAGCCGGACCCGCCCCATCCCGCTCGGCAGGGCCGGCCGCCCCGAGGACCACGTCGGCGCCGCGATCTACCTCGCCTCGGACGAGTCGTCCTGGGTCACCGGCGCCGACATCGTGGTCGACGGCGGCCAGTCGACGGTCTGAGGCGGCCGGGGGATCCCGGCACACGGACCCACGACTCACGATTGTCCCCCGTGGGCCCGACCTGCTAAGGTGCCCCCGATCTTCGGAAGCCGGTTGGTGAACGAGAGCGCGATGTCGAACGACCGTCCCGCGGTGCCTGCGTCCGGAGCGCTCCGCCTGGCAGACCTGCTCCGGGTGGCTCGTCCGGGGTTGATCGTCTCCCACCTGTGGGCCTACCTCTTCCCGGCGATCGTCGGTGGCTTCCGGACCTCGGCCCTGTTCTGGTCCGCCGCTCTCTACGTCACCGTCCCGCTGGGCCTGCTCATCTACGGCTGGAACGACTACTTCGATCGCGACGTCGACCGCATCAGCCGGCGCAAGCACGCGCGCGTGACGTCGGCGGTGTTCGGGATCGCGCTGTCGCGGCCCCAGCTCGCCGCGCTGCCAACCTATCTGCTCGTCGCGCAGCTGCCGTTCGCGGTGCTCTGGGCGGTCACCGGGCAACTCCATCTGCTCGGCTGGATGGTGCTCATGGCCGCCGGCAACGCCCTCTACAACGGCCCCGGCCTGCGCCTCAGCCGGGTGCCGGTGCTCGCCGAGCTGACCGCCACCTCGATCTACGTGCTCATCGTCTGGCTGGGCGTCATGACGCACTCGAGCCCGCTCCCCTGGTGGGGCTGGGTCTTCGCGACGCTCTCGATCCTGAATCTCCAGATTCTCGGCGCGGTCGTCGATCGCCACGAGGACGCCGCGGTCGGCAAGCGCACCCTGGCGGTGGCGATTGGCCGCACCGGTTCGCTGGCGGCGATCCTCGCCCTGCTCGCCGCCCGCGTCGGCCTGACCCTCTGGTTCGTGCGCGACCCGATCGCCACCGCGACCATGGTCCTGGGCATCGTCCTGATCGTCAGCGGTCTGTCGGTGCCGAGGTGGCGCCGCAGCGCCACCGCCTACTCGTCGTTCCTGCTGCTCGACTGGGTCTGGCTGGCGGTCGTGCTGCTGCGCTGACGCCCGAGCCGGCGCGGCGAGCGTGGGCGCGCCGGGTCGCGAAGCGATACCATCGCCGCGCCGTGTCGAGCCTGTCGAGCTTCGAGCGCTATCCCCTGCTGTTCGGCCCGTCGCCGATCCACCCCCTGCCGCGCCTGAGCGCGCACCTCGGTGGCGAGGTCCGCCTGTGGGCGAAGCGCGAGGACTGCAACTCGGGTATCGCGTTCGGCGGCAACAAGGTGCGCAAGCTCGAGTACCTGATCCCGGACGCGCTGGCCCGGGGCGCTGACACGCTGGTGTCGATCGGCGGCATCCAGTCGAACCACACCCGGGCGGTGGCCGGGGTCGCCGCCCACGTCGGCCTCAAGGCGGTGACGGTCCAGGAGGCGTGGGTCGAGTGGGCCGACCCGATCTACGACCGGGTCGGCAACCTCCAGCTGTCTCGGATTCTCGGCTCGGACGTGCGGCTCGATCCGGCCGGTTTCGACATCGGCATGAGGGACAGCTGGCGGCGGGCCCTCGAGTCGGTGCGCGAGGCCGGCGGCACGCCCTACCCGATCCCCGCCGGGGCCTCCGATCATCCGCTCGGCGGCCTCGGGTTCGCCGCATGGGCGATGGAGGTAGCCGACCAGGAGCGGCGGCTCGGCGTCTTCTTCGACCCGATCGTCGTCTGCTCGGTGACCGGCTCGACCCAGGCGGGAATGATCGCCGGCTTCGCGCTCCAGGACAAGCCGCGCCGGATCCTGGGCATCGACGCCTCGGCGACGGTGGCCAAGACGCGCGACCAGATCGCGCGCATCGCCCGCGCCACCGCCGGCACGATCGGTCTCGGGCGGCAGCTGACCGACGACGACATCGTGCTGATCGACGGCTACAACGCCGGCACCTACGGCATCCCTGACGAGGGCACGCTCGACGCCATCCGCACCTGCGCCCGCCTCGAAGGGATGCTCACCGATCCGGTCTACGAGGGCAAGTCGATGGCCGGGCTGATCGGGCTGGTCTCGAGCGGCGAGATCGAGCCCGGCGCCAACGTCCTCTACGCGCACCTCGGCGGCCAGACGGCGCTCAGCGCGTACGCCGCGGTGATCTGAGCCGGACAGGGAAAAACGAGCTGCCCGGTCGCGAGACCGAGCAGCCCGTGAAGGTACCGGCGCTGGCTTGGCGGCGCCTAGCCGCCGAAGTTGAACTCGTACTTCATGCGGGCGTAGTAGAACGCCCCGTTGAAGCCGAACGGAGAGAACTGGCTGTAGAGGTTGCCGACGCCCGAGCGCGCGCCGGTGTTCTCGTCCGGGTAGGTGTCGAACACGTTCTGACCGCCGACCGTGAAGGTGATGCTGTCCCTGAAGGTGTAGGCGGCTTCGAGATCGACCAGGTGCTTACCGCCGTAGACCAGACCGTCCTCGGAGTCGAACCAGTCGTCGTAGTAGCTCAACCGGCCGAGCACCCGCAGCTTCTCGCCGATCCGGTGGTTGACGGTGAGGGTGTAGCGCTGCTCCGGCAGGGCCTCCTGGAGCTCGCGGATGCGGGTCTGATCGAGCGTCAGCGGGTTGAACTTCGTGACCTCGGTCTCGGTGTGATTGAACAGGAAGCTGAAGTTCGTCTTGCCGCCCATGTTGGAGGGGGTCCAGGTGGCGACCACGTCGAAGCCCTGGGTCTCGGTGTCGAAGTCGTTGGTGAAGAAGCGGAAGTTCTGGATGTTGCCGGCGCCGGTGATGCCCTCCCGGATCAGCTGTTCGACCTCTTCCGGGGTCAGCTCGAAGAGCTGCGTCTGGGTCAGGCGGTCGTTGAGCTCGATCTGGAAGAAGTCGACGGTCAGCAGGAAGTCGCCGCTCTCGAAGACTCCGCCAAACGCGAAGTTGTTCGACTCCTCGGCCTGCAGCGGCTTGCCGCCGCGCAGCTCGGCCACGCGCGACGTCGGCGGAATCGTGCCGTTGTTGACCAGGTCCATCAGCACCAGATCGAACTCGGTCGACACGTTGAACGCGTTCGACTGGCCGGGCGTCGGCGCCCGGAAGCCGGTGCTCACGGCGCCGCGCAGCTGGAAGTTGTCGGTCAACCTGTAGCGCGCGGAGAGCTTGCCGTTGGTGGTGGTGCCGAAGTCCTCGAAGTCCTCGAAGCGAACGGCTAAGCCCACCGTCCAGGTGTCATCGGCGCTGCTGCGCTCGAGATCGCCGTAGACCGCGTAGTTGTTCCGGCTCCAGTTGCCGGCCGCGATGTCGCTGAAGCCGGGGAAGCCGTTCGAGGCCGCGCTAAAGCCCTGGTCGACCAGCGGCCCGAGCTCATAGGACTCGAGCTGGCCGATGCCGATGGTGAACTTCTCGTCGCGCCACTCGACGCCACCGGCGACGTTGGTCCGGTCGTTGAGCGGGTAGGTGACGTCGAAGTTGACGTTCAGCTCCTCCTGCTTGTAGAGGCCGGGATCGAAGGTCGTCGGGGTGTTGGGACCGAGCGAGGCGTTGACCGTGTTGAAGATGAAGAAGTCGACCTCGCTCGAGCCCTGGCTCACGCTGACGTCCCAGCCGAGGCCGTTGCTCAGGGCCCCCCTGACGCCACCGGTGACCGCGACGTCGGTGACGTCGCCGCCGAAGTTGGGCGTGAACCCGCCCGGAAAGAGCTCCTGGAACGACCAGCAGTTCGGATCGTCGAACACCTGCTGGCGGGCCACCGGGTCCGGGACGTTGTTGACGATCCGGACCACCGGGCAGTCCTGCCCGTCGTTGGGCGTCAGATCGCCGACCAGCAGGATCTCGCCGTTGAGGTCGCCCGCGGGGCTGAAGACCGCGCTGCGGGTGTTCGGGTTACGGAAGAAGAACCCGCCCGTGACCTTCTTGGTCACGTAGTTGGTGTGCGCGTAGAGCTGCTTGCCGCCTTGGGTCACGTAGCCGAAGTTGCCCCAGAACTTGAGGTCGTCCTCGATCTCGGGCGAGCCCCAGATCTGCGCCGGGTTGCGCACGAACGTGTTGCCGGCGGCGATCAGCGCCGCGGCGTCGTCGCGCTGCACGCTGCGGTCGGTCGGGTCGCTGTAGCCGTACTCGAGGCTCAGGTTGGCGAAGCCGGTGTCGCCGAGCGGCAGTCCGATGTTGCCGGCGACCGACGCCATGTTGCCGTCGCCCGCCGTGTAGCCGCCGGTGCGCACCTCGATGCTGCCGCCGCTGTTGGCGTCCTTGAGCAGGAAGTTCATGACGCCGGCGATGGCGTCCGAGCCGTACTGCGCCGAGGCGCCGTCGCGGAGCACCTCGACCTGGCGCAGGGCGATCGCCGGAATCGCCGAGATGTCGGGCCCCTGGGCGCCGTCGGCGACGCCGTTGCCGAGCCAGTAGATCACCGCCGCGCGATGGCGGCGCTTGTTGTTGATCAGCACCAGGGTGTGGTCGGGCGCCAGGTTCCGGAGGTTCGCCGGGCGCACCACCGTGGCGGCGTCGCTGATCGGCTGGGTGTTGACGTTGTACGAGGGGGCAACCGTGCGCAGCAGGGTGCTGACGTCGGTATCGCCCTGGTTGAGGAAGTCGTCGGCCGAGATCACGTCGATCGGCACCGTCGACTCGGTCGCCGAGCGGCCCTCGGTACGGGTACCGGTGACGACGATCACCTCGGAGAATTCGCTCTCCTCCGGTGCTTCCGCCTCGGCTTCAGGCTCGGCGCTTTCGGCTTCTCCTTCCTGGGCGACCACGGGGTGCGCGAGGCCGACCGTCAGCAGGACCGCCAGCGCGAGAATGAAAAGGGTGAGTTTGGAGCTTCGTCTCAATTTGGCCTCCTTGGGGTTCCCCGTCGAAAAGAGCCAGAGCCAGCTCCGCGTACAGAATAGCCCCACGCGTCCCACCGGGCCGGCTTCTGAGTCTCTCGCTAAAGCGCAAACTTACCAAGGGGGACCGCAATCGGTCAATTCGAATCGGCGCCGGGTCGTGGAATGGGGCAAGGGCGCTGCGCTGCAGCTCCTGGCCCGACGACCGGCGGCGGCGTCAGTACTCCGGGTAGAGCAACCGACCGGAGGAGCGCAGGCTGCCGTCGACAAGGCTCTGGCGGAGCGCCGGGTAGCGGATCTTGCCGTTCGCCGTACGGGGGATCGTGCCCGCGGGGACCAGGTAGAGACGGCCGGGCCGCAGGCCGAGGTGGGAGCGGACCGCCTCGACCGCCTGGGCCGCCATGTCTCGGTAGGCGGCGCGCTCCCCCTGGCGCTTCCGGTGCAGCTCCGCGAGCGCGTAGATCTGCTCGCCTTCGTCGCCGCCGCGGTCGAGGCCGACGGCGGCCGAGGCGCGCACGAACGGCAGGGCGTCGATCGCCTCCTCGACCTCGCGCGGGGCGATGTTACGGCCGCCCTGGATGATCAGGTTCTTGCGCCGGCCGACCACGAACAGCTCGCCCGCGGCATCGAGATAGCCGAGGTCGCCGGTGCGAATGTAGCCGTCGCCCCAGAGGAGGGCGCGGGTGGCGACCGGATCGCTCCAGTAGCCGGAGGTGTTGGCCGGGCCGCGGACCAGGATCTCGCCGATCTCGCCGCGAGGGGCGAGCGCGCGCTCGGAGAGGATGGCGAGCTCGATTCCCGGGAAGGGCACCCCGACCGAAACGAACCCCCGCTCGTCGACTCGCGCCCGGTGTCCGAGCGCGCACATCGAAACGCCCACGGTGGCCTCGGCGAGGCCGTACGCCGGCCTCATCACGTTGGCCAGCCCGAAGGCGCTCTCGAACTCGGCGACCGTGCGCGCACGGACCGGCTCGGCGGCGTTGAGGGCGACCCGCAGGCTGGAGAGATCGTATGCGTCCGGATCCCGCACCCGCCGGAGGCAGACGCGGTAGCCGAAATCGGGGGCGGCGGTGAAGGTACCGCGCCGCTGCGCGATCTCGGCGAGCCAGACGCTCGGATGGCGGAGGCTCGTCGGCAGCAGAAAGAGGGGGGCCCCGAGATACAGGGGCGCCATGGTCATCAGGACCAGCCCCATGTCGTGGTAGACCGGCAGCCAGCTCACGAAGACGTCCGACTCGGTGATCTCCATGCCCTCGATCATCTGGCGGAGGTTGGTGAGCAGCGAGTGGTGGCGGACCTCCACGCCCTTCGGCTCGCCGGTGCTGCCGGATGTGTACTGGATGTAGGCGAGATCGCCGGGCCCGATCTCGGGCAGGGGTGCGCTGGCAGCGGCCTGCGCGCCGTCCTCCGGGCTCACGACCTCGAGCCCCGCGGCCCTCAGCTCGTCGAATGGAGCGTCGCCGCCGCCCGGGGGGCCCGACGGTGCGCCGAGGAAGAACCGCGCGCCGCAGCGCGCGGCCATCGCGGAGAGCCGCCTTGCGCCCGAGCCCGGTGACAGTGGCACCGGCACGCCGCCCGCGAGCTGCACGCCGTAGAAGGCGGTGAAGAACTCCGGCCCGTTCGGAACGGCCACGACCGCTCGCTCGCCGCGGACCAGGCCCCGCCTCGTCAAGGCGGCCGCCAGGCGATCCACTTCGCGCCAGAGATCCCCGAACGAGCGCGGCACGCCCCGGAAATGAAAGGCGCTGCGGGCGGGATCCGTGCGCGCCCGCCAGGCGAGGCGCTCGACGAGCGTTCGAGTCATCTGCCAACCAGCCGCAGCACGTCCTCGACCGTGCCCAGGCCCGCGAGCTCTTCTTCGCCGATCGAGATCCCGAACCGGTCCTCCAGCGCCACCACCAGGTTCAGGAGGTCGGCCGAGTCCGCGGCGAGATCCTCGATCAGGTGATCCGATCGCCGCACGCGGGATCGGCCGAGCTGGAGCGCGACGATCTCGAGCACCTCTTCCGGCCTCCCCTTCACGCGGGCTCCTCCCCCACCCGCGCGGCCGACGCGGCCAGCAGAGCCCGCAGGTCGCCGGCGATCGCGCTCGCCTCGGCCTCGTTCATGTCGGAGTCGAGGTAGACGAAGTCGAGCCAGAGCCGCCGCCGGAAGATCCGGGCCTGGGCGGTGTACTCGGGCCCGATGGGAAAGTTGGAGACGAACGCGTGCAGGCCTTCGACCGCGAACGGGGCGCCGTCGGCCGCCAGGTCGACCGCCCCGGCGTAGCTCAGCGCCGCCGTTCCCATGCGGCACCCGCTCTGGCTCAGAATGGCCTTCATCGACAGAGCGCTCCAGCGCGCGGAGAGGAACTTCTCGCCCCGCTTGGCGGCCCTGTCGCTCTGGCGGTGGATCGCCGCGGCCAGGGTCCAGAGCTCCGCGTCGTGATCCACCGGCAGCGCGAGGCGCATTACGGAGGTGTAGCTCGCCACCACGTCGTCGGGGATCGGCGGACTGAGGTAGGAGCGCAACATCGGAAAGGCGAAGAAGCGGTGCGGCAGGCAGCTCCCCGGATAGCGGCGACCGACCACGGCCAGGAGCAGCGCGGCGTTGAGCGCGCTCCACACGCTCACCCGCCGGCGACGGGTGGCGCGGACCAGCGTGGAGGTCTCCTCCTCGCCGAACGCGAGCGGCAGGACGCGACAGTGGAAGGGGCCCGCCGGAGGCATCGATCGCTGGCCGCGGGTCCGCCAGCGGTATGCGATCTCCTCGGCCATCTGGCGCGCCAGGAATCGGCCGCTCGACCCGAGCGCGCGAAGGCCTCGATGGCACGCGGGCAGCCGGTCGTCGGCGCTCGGCGGGAAGGTGGACGCCCATGACGAGGCCCGATCGAGCCCGGCGCCGTAGGTGCCCGACGGCCCGGCCGGGCGCCCGGCCGCGGCGAGCACGCCGCGCAGGAAGCTCAGCGCCGCGGCTCCATCGACGAGCGCATGCGCGAAGGTGAACTGCAGCTCGTGCCGCTCGCTTCCCGGATCTCCGACGACGTGGGCGACGCGCACCAGGGGCGCCCGTCGGGTCTCGAAGGGGAGCGCCAGCTCCGCCTCCACCTCCGCCTTCCAGGTGTCGTTGTCCAGTCGCTCCACCCGGCGGACGGGAATCGGCGCTCGGTCCGGACCGAGCTCGAAAACCGGACGCTTCCCGCGGCGGTGAATCGCGCATCGGAGGAGCGGATGCCGGCGCTGAAGGTCCTCGAGCGCGGCTTGCAAGCCGGCCGCGGAGACCGCGCCGCGCAAGTGCAGGCTGACGACCAGATTGTAGGCGAAGCGCTCGCCGGTCAGGTACTGGGCGCGCTCGAAGGTGCCGAGCGGTCTGGCCGGGACACGGTCCACTGACTAGAATGATACGCAAGCGGCAGCACTCGCCGGCTACCCCGCCGGATGGCTCTTCGACCCGTCCGCCGGCGGGAAGCGACTTTCGCCAATCGCTGCGAGACTGCCAGAGCCACCTTGAGCACGCACGCGCCCGAGTCTCCGCTCCCGTTTGCGACCCGCTGCCGCGGCCTCGCGGCCCAGGGAGTCCTCGGGCTGGCGCTCGGACTGGCGCTAGGCGCGTGCGACCGGGGCCGGGTCTTCCATCTGGTCGGGACGGTCGAGCGCACCACCATCGAGGTGGCCGCGCCGGTGTCGGAGGAGATCGTCGGGATCGAGGTCGAGCGCGGCGCGCGCGTCGAGAGCGGAGCGCTGCTCGTGCAGCTCGACTCCTCGGTGGCCGAAGCCGAGCTCGAGGCCTTCGAAGCCGCCGAGGCCGCGGCCCAGGCCGCGCTGGTCGAAGCGGAGCGCGAGTTCACCCGCCAGCAGGAGCTCGGCCGGCGCCGGGTAGCGAGCGCTCAGGAGCTCGACCGCGCCCGCCGCTCGCGGGACGAAGCGCGGGCGATCGTGGCCGAGAAGCGGGCGCGCATCGCGCAGGCCCGCAAGCAGCTCGAGGACCGCTCGATTCGCGCCCGCGCCGCCGGCGTCGTCGACCAGCTGCCGTTCGAGGCCGGCGAGCGGGTACCCGCCGGTGGCGTGGTCGCCGTCGTCCAGACCGAGGACCAGCCGTGGGTGCGCGTCTGGCTACCGGCCCGGGCCGTGGCCCGGGTGACCGGCGCCGCGTCCGCCGAGATCGAGATCGAGGGGCTCGACCGGACGCTGCGCGGGCGGCTCGGAGAGGTCGCGCGCGAGCCCGAGTTCACGCCTCACTACGCCCTGACCGAGCGCGAGAGCGCCCACCTCGTCTACCGCGCCCGGGTGATCCTGACCGACGCCCCGGCCGACCTGCGGCCGGGTCTCCCGGCGCGGGTGAAGCTCGTGCTGCCGAAGCGCGCGAAGGCCTCCGGTTGAGCGGCGAGCCGGTGATCGAGGCGCGCGGCTTGAGCCGCTCGTTCGGCCGGCGGGTCGCGGTCGACCGGGTCGACCTCTCGGTGCGCCGGGGCGAGGTCTTCGGGTTCCTGGGTCCGAACGGCGCCGGCAAGTCGACCCTGATCCGGCTCCTTGTCGGGCTGCTCAAGCCGACCGCCGGCAGCGCCCGGGTGCTCGGCCTCGCGCTGCCGGCCGAGGCCGAGCGGCTGCGCGCCGAGGTCGGCTACATGACCCAGCGATTCTCGCTCTACGAAGATCTGACCGTCGAGGAGAACCTGGAGTTCGCCGCCGAGGTCTTCGGCCTCGAGGCGCGGGAGCGCCCCCTGCGCATCGCCGAGACCCTCGAGCGGTTCGATCTCGCCGAGCGCCGGGACCAGCGGCCGGCGACCCTGTCCGGCGGCTGGAAGCAGCGGCTCGCCCTGGCCGTGGCCACGGTCCACCGGCCGCAGCTCCTGGTGCTGGACGAGCCGACCGCGGGCGTCGACCCCGACCGGCGGCGCGGGTTCTGGGCCGAGATCTTCGAGCTCGCGGCCGAGGGCGCCACGGTCCTGGTCTCGACCCACTACATGGACGAGGCGGTGCGCTGCCACCGGGTCTGCATGCTGATCCGCGGCCGCCCGGTGGCGATCGGCTCCCCCGCCGAGCTGACGGCGGCGCTCGACGGGCGGGTGGTCGAGGTCGAGGCCGAGCCGGTCGAGCTCGCCATTGCCGCGCTCACCGCGCTGCCCGCGGCGGCGAGCGTCACCCAGCTCGGCAAGCGCGTCCACGTGCTGCTGGCGCCCGGCGTCCAGACCGCCGACGAGGCGGCGCCCGAGCTGCTCGATCATCTGCGCGCGGCGGGGCTCGACCGCCCCGGCGCCCGCGCCGCGGACCCGAATCTCGAGGACGTGTTCGTCGCCCTGGGCCTCGGTGAGCGGCTCGTGGAGACAGCGGCATGAGGGCGCTCCGAGCGCTCCGGGCGCTGCCGGCCCTGCCCGCCCCGCTGCGCCGGGCGCTGGCGATCGCGCGCAAGGAGCTGCGTCAGCTGATG
>JBFGLX010000023.1:0-20023 GCA_041575955.1 Thermoanaerobaculia bacterium | reverse complement strand
TCGCCCTGGCGAACGTGGCGGAGGTACTCGCTCAGCCGGGCCTTGAGCTCGGCAATGCCGGCCGCCTTCATGGTCCTATGATAGTCATCAATAGTCATGTTGTCGAGAGCCCCGTACACCTCGAGAAGACGGAGTCGAGCCTCGGTTCCTGGCAGTCATGGAGCCCGGCCGGCGAAACCTCCTGGCTGTGCCCGGCATCCAAGGAGAAGTCATGCAGTGGACTTCCACCCGGCGGTTGGGGCTCGTGCTCAGCATCCTGAAAGGCGAGAGATCGGTGGCCGAGGCGAGCCGGCTCTACGGCCTGCCGGCGACGCGCATCGAAGAGTGGCGGGCGAGGGCCCTGCGGGGCGCCGAGCGCGAGCTCCGTCCCGAGACGCAGTCGGGCTGGTCGAGCCTCGAGCACTACGTCGAGTCGCTCTAGATCGGATCGCCCCCCTCACCCTCGATCCCTACCCCCTCGGCACTCGCACCGCAGAAACTCGGCCTAGCCGCCGGGTGGCCTCATGCCGGCCTCGGCGAGCATGGCGTCGATCTCGGCCGCCGCCTGACACCAGTCGTCGTCGCAAGAGCCCCCCGAGAACCGGCGCCGCTCGGCCTTGAAGTAGGCGGCCTCCGCCACCATCCGGTCCCTCTCACCGGCGGAGATCGTGGACCCGGCCTTGGGCTGCCGGCGCTTGCGGCGTGGCTTCGTCTTGCTCGCGGGCTTGCTCGCAGTGGCTCTCCCCTTTGGCTTCGGCATGAGATTCCTCCTTCTCGGTTTTCCATCCATGGCTGTCTGGTGGTTTCGGACAAGCTCGGCGACCGCCCGATGGGCCCGGTGCAGGCGGACCTTGACGGCGTTCCTGCTGGTGCGCAGCCGCGCCGCGGTCTCGCGGGTGTCGTGCTCCTGGATGTCGCGCAGGAGCAAGACGGTTCGGTAGCTCTCGGGCAGCCGCTCGATGCATCGCCACACCAGTCGGAGCCGCCGCTTGCGCAGGATCGTCTCGACCGGATCCCAGGCGGGGCCACCGCGGGCCCTCTCGCCGAGGGCCGCGGAGACGTCGGCCAGCGGCACCTCGGGCCGGCGCCGCCGAGCGCGCAGCCTCATCAGGCAGGCGTTGACCACGACCCGGTGGAGCCAGGTGCTGAGCAGGGACCTGGCCGAGAAGTCTGCGACCGATTGGACGACCTGGACGAAGGCGTCCTGGAGCGCGTCACGTGCGTCCTCGCGGTCTCTCATGATGCGTCTGGCCACGGCCAGCAGGCGGGGGCCGTAGAGCCGCACCATGCGCTCGAAGGCGACCGGGTCGCCGGCTTGGAGACCGGTGACCAGGTCCTCGGCACCGGCATAGTCCGTCTCCCGTCCCCAGGCTCGCTGCACCCCACTTTCCATTCTCGCCCCCCTCGACTCCGTCGGTGGAGACGAGTGTTGCCGCGGGCCGCCGAGAATGCACGGGACGGGCGGTCCCTTTTCGAACCGTACTTTGGTACCGGAAAAAAGCGCTACCCGGGGTCGCCCAGCGAGATGATGCCGCGCTTCAGGGCGAGCGTGACGGCGTGGGTCCGGTGGCGCACGCCCAGCTTGCTGAAGATGTTGTTCACGTGCCCCTTGATCGTCGACTCGGTCACGAACAGGGTGCGGGCGATCTCACGGTTGCTGTGGCCGCCCGCCATCAGGCGCAGCACCTCGAGCTCGCGGGGCGTCAAGCCCGGGTTGACGATGTGCTCCGCCAGACGCTGTGCCACGGCCGCCGGAATCCGCGACTCCCCGCCGTGAACGGCGCGTATGGCCGCCAGCAGATCGGCGCGGAAGACGTCCTTGAGCAGGTAGGCGCGAGCTCCGGCCTGAAGGGCGCGAACGATGTCCTGATCGCCGTCGTAGGTGGTCAGCACGATCACCCGGCAGCGCGGCAGGCGCTGGCGCAGCGTGGCCGTGACCTCGACGCCGCCCATCTCCGGCATCCGCAGGTCCATCAAGACGACGTCGGGCTTGTGGAGCAGGGCCAGCTCGGTGGCCTGCCGCCCATTCTCCGCCTCGGCGACCACGTGCATGTCCGGCTGGCGCTGGATCATCGCGGTCAGCCCCTCGCGCACGACCGGGTGGTCGTCGGCGATCAGGATCTTGATCCGGGGTTCGGCGTCCTCTGGCATCCGCACCTCGACAACGCTCAGCGGACGGGCACCGAGATCGTGATCTCGGTCCCCGTTCCGCGGCCGCTCCGCACCTCGAGGCGCGCTTCCATCTGCTCGGCCCGCTCGCGCAGTCCGACCAGCCCCAGCCGCGAGCCGGCGGCCGTGGTGTGTCGTTTCGTGTCGAAGCCGACGCCGTCGTCCGAGACCCGCAGCGTGACCTCGTACGGCTCGAAGCGGAGTTCGATGCCCAGGCGGTCGGCCGCGGCATGCCGGAGGGCGTTGGCCACGGCCTCCTGGCCGATGCGCAGGAGATTGTCCTCGACCGCCGCCGGCAGCGGCCTGGGCGTGCCGATGACCCGGAGCTCGGACTGGATCGCGGTCTCGGCCGTCAGGTCGGCCACCACCTTCTTCAACGCCTCCGCCAGGCCTCCTCCCTCGAGTAGCGCCGGCCGCAGGTTGAAGACCGAGCGCCGAGCCTCGGCGAGGCTCTTGCGCACCAGGTCCCGGGCTCGGTCGAGATGCCGTCGCGAGGACTCCGGGTCGGCGGTCAGCATCTCCTCGAGGGCCTCGAGCTGGATCGAGACCCCGGTGAGGCCCTGGGCCAGGGTGTCGTGGATCTCGCGCGCCATCCGCGTGCGCTCGGCGAGCACGGCGGAGAACTCGCGCTCGAGGCCGCGCTGGCGCTGACGGTAGAGCGCCCAGACCGCCGCCACCAGGCCGGCGACCACCAGCGCCGCGAACCAGGGCGTCATCCAGTAGCGTGGCTTGAGGCGGAAGGACAGCTCCGCCGGCGCCTCGGCCCAGACGCCGTCGCTGTTCGCGGCGGTGACCCGGAAGGTGTAGGCGCCGGCCGGCAGGTTGGTGTAGTTGGCCATCCGGCGTCCGTCGGCGTCCACCCACTGCTCGTCGAATCCCTCGAGCCGGTGCCGGAACCGCATCCGATCGACGGCGCGAAAGCTGGGCGCGGCGTAGTGGAACTCGAGACGGCGGGAATCGGCCGACAGCTCGGTCCCCGCCTCCGGGTTCAGCAGCAGGCCGTCGACGACGACGCGCTCGATCAGCACCCGGGGCGGCACCCGGTTGATCGCCAGGTTGCCGGGATCGACCATGGCCACCCCCTTGGCGGTTGCGAACCAGAGCCGGCCGTCCCGGGTTCTCGACGCCGAGGGGAAGACGCCGCCGCTGCACTCGGAGCTCGCCATGCCGTCGATCATGCCGTAGAGGCGCGTCTCGACCCGCGCTCCGTCCGCGCCCGTGACCCGATCCAGGTCGGCGCGGGCGACGCGGCTCACGCCACGCGGGGAAGCCAGCCAGAGCTGGCTCGCATCGTCCTCCAGGATCGCGAAGATGCTGCCGCTGTAGAGCTCGCCAACCCGGGACAGGTCCGCGATCCGGTCGTCATCGAGCCGCGCCAGGCCGGAGTTCGTGCCGATCCACAGCTTGCCATCCGCGTCCTCGTGCAGGCTGTAGACCGTATCCGAGGGCAGGCCGTCGGCGACGGTGAAGCGGGCCAGCGATCCGTCCCGCTCCCGGCGAAACAACCCGGCGCCCACGGTTCCCATCCACATGCGCCCGCCGCGGTCCGCCAGGAAGCAGACCGTCGCGTTGCGATGGTCGTCGGCGGTCGACAGGACGCGCTCGACCACGCCGCCGCTGGAGCGGCTGGCGCCGGCGAGCGATCCGATCCAGATGCTGCCGTCGGGAGCGGCGGCGAGGGCCCAGACGTCGTCTCCGGCCGAGACGCGAGACACCCGGTCGCCGCGGATGCGGTCGATCCCGGTGCGCGTGCCGACCCACAGATCGCCGTCGGCGCCTTCCGCGAGCGACAGCACCACGTCGTGCGAGAGGCCGTTCCCGGTCGAGAACGCCTTCACCTCGCCACCGGCCCAACGGTTGACGCCCTGTCCCCGGGTGCCGATCCAGAGAGCGCCGCTCGAGTCCTCGACCAGCGCCGTGGTCTGGTCGCCCGACAGGCCCTCGTTGCGAGTGAAGGTGGTGAAGGAGACGTCGCTGAACCGCGCCAGTCCGTCGGGCCGGCTGCCGACCCAGAGGTTGCCCTCCCGATCCTCGAGCAGCGCCAGGACCTGCCCGCCGATGAGCTCCGCGGCGTCCGACAGGCCCCGCTCGCCAAGCCGTTCGAGGCCCGCTCCCGTGCCGATCCACAGGTTGCCGTCGCGGTCCTCGAGCAGCGACTGGATCTCCTCGCTGGCCAATGCGCCGGCGCTCGGGTGGCGGCTGACGGCACCAGTCTCGTCACGGCGAAAGAGCCCGGCGTCGCTGGTCCCGATCCACATCGCTCCGTCGCGCGTCGGCCGCAAGGCGCTGACCGCGAGGGCCGGCAGCGATTCCGCCGCCACGACGGCTTCGCCCCGCAACCGCGCCAAGCCGCCGCCGTAGGTGCCTACCCACAGGCCGTCGCCGTCACCGGCCGCCGACCAGATGTAGAGGCTGGGGAGACCGTCCTCCGTGCCGTAGCTCGTGAACCGGCCGGCTTCGAACCGGCTGAGACCGCGCAGCGTCCCCACCCATACCCGGCCGGCGGGGTCCGATTCGATCACCGTGACCCGCGGATCGGCGAGCCCGTGGTCGGTGCCGTAGTGGGCGAACGCGCCGTCGCTGTAGACCGCGATTCCGGCGTCGGTGCCGATCCACAGCCTGCCTTCGCCGTCGACGTGCAGCGCCGCGATCCGGTTGCCGCGCAGGGCCGGCGTGTTGCCCCGGTCGTAGAGGTCGAACCGGACGCCGTCATAGCGCAGGAGGCCCTCCCAGGTTCCGATCCACAGGTAGCCTTCGCGGGTCTGCGCCAGCGAGACCACGTTGTTGTGCGGCAGGCCGTTCTCCGTGGTCCAGGTCGAGCCGTAGTACTGGTGAACCGCCCTGCCTGGCTCGAGCCCGGCCGACGGCACGGCGGCGAGCAGAGCTAGTCCGAGAACGACAACGGCTCTGGGCTTTTCCCGCATCAAGCGTCGGCGATCACCAGCAGGAGGGAAGGGCGGCGGCAGGAGTATACGTGGCGGCACGTTCGTGTGACGGTGGCGGACGCTTGGATGCCGGTGGGGTGGATGGGTTACGCTCGGTCGCCCAGACCGCCGAAGTTTCGATCGGAAGACGGCGATCGAGCTCCCGGAGGCCAGCGGCCTCTGAACGCTTGCGAACGCCCTGCGCCGGCCTTCGACGCGGACCGCCAGGTCTGCTTGAGCTTGGGCTGGCCGAGCGAGAGGACATCGACCGCACCGTGCCGTAATATGTGGCGAAACCCGCTTCGGGATCGGCTGCGGTCTCGTGGGGAGGAGAGCTAGTCAGATGATCGGCCGGACGGTCGCGCAGTACGAGGTCCAGAGCCGGCTCGGCTCGGGCGGCATGGGGGACGTCTACCGAGCGCTCGACAAGGTGTTGGGGCGCCACGTTGCGCTCAAGGTACTGCCGCCGAAGCTGGCCGCCAATCGGCGGCGGATCGAGCGCTTCCGCCGCGAAGCGCGTGCGCTGGCCGCCCTCAACCACCCGAGCATCGTTACCGTCTACGCGATCACCGAGGTCGACGGGCTCCATCTGCTGAGCATGGAGTTGGTCGAGGGCCAGACCCTGAACGATCTGATCGGCAAGGAAGGGATTGGACTCAGTCGGTTCTTCGACATCGCCGGGCCGCTCGCCGACGCGCTGGCGACGGCCCACGAGGGCGGGGTCATCCACCGCGACCTCAAGCCCAGCAACGTGATGGTGACGAAGTCCGGGCAGGTCAAGGTACTCGACTTCGGCCTGGCCAAGCTCAAGGCGTCCCCGCGGTCGGGGCTCGACACCCAGCTCCCGACCGAGGTGCTGACCGTCGAAGGCCACCTCCTGGGGACCGTGCCGTACATGGCGCCGGAGCAGGTACAGGGGCGGCCCGCCGACGAGCGCTCCGACATCTTCTCGATCGGCGTCCTGCTCTACGAGATGGCAACCGGCGAGCGACCCTTCAAGGGGGCGAACTCGGTGGAGCTCGCGGCCGCGATTCTGCACAAGCAGCCGGCCGAGGTCGACGAGCGCAAGGCCAACATCCCGCACCACCTGGCGCGCATCATCCGGCATTGCCTCGAAAAGGACCCGGAGCGCCGCATCCAATCCGCCAAGGATCTGCGCAACGCGCTCGAAGACCTCAGACGGGAGCTCACCACGACGGAGCGGGCGCTCGTGCCCCAGGCTCTGTCCGGGTCGTCCGAGCGACCCGCGGAGGCGCCGTCGTCGGCCGCGCCGCCTCCGGCTCGGTGGCGTCGGCTGCCGGCGCTGGTCGGCGCGCTGGCGGTGGTCCTGACGCTGGCAGTCCTCCTCTGGCGTGCCGGCGGCGGGGGGCAGGACTCCGCGGCGCGTCATCCGGTCGGGGATGAGGCCCAGGCACTGCTCGACCAGGGCCATCTGTTCGAGCTGCGCGGGCTCACCGATGAGAATCTCGCCCAGGCCGAGGACCGCTACCGGCGCGCGCTGCGCCTCGACCCGGACAACCCGGTGATCCAGGGCCGTCTCGCCGCCTATCTGGCCGCGGTGCAGCGCCACGAGCCCGCAGCGGAGAGGCCCGTGGAGATCCGCCGGCTGACCGACGAGGCGCTCGAGGCCGAGCCGGAGCTGGTCGACGGTTGGATCGCGCGTGGCCGACTGGCACTGTTCGAAGAAGACCTGCCGGGCGCGCTTCGGGCCGCCGATCGAGCGATCGAGTCGGCGAGCGAGGACTATCGCGGCTATACGCTGCTCGGCGAGGCGTTGATCGAAGAGGGTCGGGTCGACGAGGGCTTCCGGCAGCTCCGGCGCGGCACCGAGCTGGCCGGGCCCGACACCCGGGCCCGGCTGGCGCTCGCCTCGCTGCTGTGGGAGAAGGGCCGCACCGACCAAGCGATCGTCGCCTACCGCGAAGTGCTCGACTACGTGCCCGACTCGCCGAGCGCGCTCAACAACCTCGGCATCATCTTCGGCCAACAGGGGCGCTACCTGGACGCGATCCCGCTGCTCAAGCGCCTGCTGACGGTGGCGCGCGACGTCGACGCCGCCATCAATCTGGCCGTCTGCTACTTCTATCTCGATCGCACCGAGGACGCGATCGCCGCCTACCATCAGGCGCTCGAGATCGAGCCCGGACATCCCTGGGCGACGCACGGACTGGCCGAGGCCTACGACAAGCTGGGCGACAAGCCGGCTGCCCGACGTTGGTTCGAGGCGTCGATTGCCGCCTACGACGAGAAGCTCGCCGCCGGTGGCGGCCGCCCTCGCCTGCTCGGTCTGCGCGCGGTCTGTGCGGCCAAGCTCGGTCGCTTCGACGAAGCGCTCGCCGCCATCGCCGAGGCCGAGAGCCTCGACCCCGACAACATGGACATCCTGTTCAACGCCGCCCAGGTGAACGCGCTCAGCGGCCGCCGGGAGGCGATGCTGGAGAGCATGCGTCGGGCCATCGAGGCCGGCTATCAGCGCAAGGAGTTCGAAAGCGACCTGAGCTTCCGACCCTTCCTCGACGATCCCGGTTTCCGTTCCGTGCTCGAATCCGTCGCCGGCGCCTGAGCCGGCTTGCCGGCGCTACCCGCGCTTCTTTTCCGACCAGGGCGGATCGAAGCTGACCAGGTCGCCAGCGCCGGTCTTGAGCGTCACCGTGAATAGGATCAACCGCGGCGGGCCGACCGGCTTGGTCGACGGCAGCGTGTACGGACCCCAGACCTCCTTGCTGGTGTCGAAAGTCACGGAGTCGTCGGTGCCGTCGATCTTGCGGGGCTCGGGGTCCTGCCACTTCTGGGCCGCCGCCTTGTAGTTGACGGCGACGAAGTTGCTCAGGGTGAGGGTCTGGCTGTTGGCTCCGAGCCAGTTGGTCTTGACCTTGAACGGGCATCCCCTCTGGAAGCCGGGGACCGGATCGGTCGACTTCGTCGGATAGAAGATGCCGTCATTCTTGACGCTGATCTCGATCGTCACGTCGTCACAGGCCTTGATTCGCTTCTGCCTATCTTCGGTGCACGCACCCCCTACGATCGCTACGGCGAGCAGTGCGGTCAGGAAAGCTCGGTTCATGAACGGACCTCCTTTGAAGTTCGCCCCGGACAGGCGGAGCCTGGGCCACGGTAATAGAAATATTAATGTACTACATCGCGGCTCGTGCCGCAATCACTCCTCAGCCATCGGCGGTTGGCGACCGGAAAACAGAGACGCTCATCTCCAGGCCTCGACGGCTTCGATGTTTCGATCGATAGACTTCTCGTTCTCGCGGCTGGCTGAGAGCCCACGAAGATGACCCGAGACCGAACGCGCGACCTCGACCAGGCGGTCCTCAGAGCCGCGCGCGCCGTCCGCGTGCTGTCGACGATCGCCTGGGGTCCGCAGCTTGAAGGGCGGTTTCTCGACGCTTGGCGCGCCGGCCGTCGAGAACTGCCCCGGCCCGGGACGCCGCCGCAAGATCTCTCTGCCGAGGTCGAGGCGCTCGACGGGCTCGCCAAGCGCTGCGACGCCAGCCACCCGTCGCAGGCGTTCATCGCCGCCACGGCGCGCAGCTACGCCACCGCCGGCCGGATGCTCGGCGCGATCGGCACGCCGCGGTTCACCGAGCACTCGATCGCTCTCTACGGGCGGCCGGACGAGGTGTGGAGCCTGCAAGGCTGGAGCCCGCTCGACGCCGCGCGCTTCTTCTTGAGAATCACCGACGACCTGATCAGCGACTGCCACATCCCGCCGCGGGACGCGACCATCCCGGCGCCCGAGTTCGCCGCCTCGCTCCGGGTCGACATCGATCGCTTCTTCGTCGGCGACCGGGTCGACGTGCGGCTCGACCCGACGCTGGCCTCCAAGGCGATCGCCGGCGCCACCGGGGTGCGGCTGCGCGACGGGGCGATGTTCTCCGAGCTCGATCGGGAGCAGCTCCTGCAGCACGAGGCGTTCGTGCACACGGCGACGGCCCTCAACGGCCGCAAGCAGCCGGCGCTCGCCTGCCTGAGCCTGGGCACGCCGCGCACGACCCAGACCCAGGAGGGGATCGCGGTCTTCTCAGAGATCCTGACGACGGCGATCGACGTCGGGCGGCTGCGCCGGATCGCGCAGCGCGTCGTCGCCGTCAAGAGCGCCCTCGACGGCGCGGATTTCATAGAGGTCTTCGAGTCGTTCCTGGACGCCGGCCAGAGCGAGCGCGAGGCCTTCAACTCGGCGCAGCGGATCTTCCGCGGCGGCGACGTGCGCGGCGGCGCGCTGTTCACCAAGGACGCGGTCTACCTGACCGGGGTCCTCGAGGTGGACGCCTTCCTGCGCATCGCCATCCGCGACAACCGCCCGCAGCTCATCCGCCACCTGCTCGCCGGCCGCCTGACGCTCGCCGACGCCGTCCGCCTGGCGCCGCTGTTCGACTCCGGCGAGCTCCGCGAGCCGGTCTACGTCGTCCCCTGGGCGCGCGATATCCGTCGCCTGGCGGCCGCGATGACCTACTCGGCGTTCCTCGCGGAGCTCAAGATCCAGGCCGTCGACCTGGACCGGATCGTCCGCTTCGAGGACGAGCGCCTCGAGCGGCTCCGTGGCTAGCCTGACCTTCTCACCGCCGGGCTCCTCGATTCGGGTGCGGATCGAGGCGAGAAATCTGCTAGCGTTTCGCTCGTGCCACGACTCGCCTCCCTGTCGTGCCGACGCCGGTCGCGCGAAGCGCTGCTTCCCGTAGGACGGTTCAGGGCCGCCTGAAGCCCGAGCGTGCCGAGCTCCCGCCGCACGTGGACGTTCTTCCCGGCCGCTCTGGCGCTCCTGGCGCTCGCCTGCATGCCGCAGCCCGGCTCGGTGCTGCGCCTCGCGCAAGGGCAACGGTCCCGGGCCCGGTTCGCTGGCGCAGCCCGGCAGGCCTTGACAGCGGTGCTCAGATTCTCCTTCGAGCGCTGTGCCGGGAGCTCAGCCCTCGTGGCCGGCCTCGGGGATTCCCGCGACGCCCTCGAGGCTGATCGCTCCCCGGATCTCGATCGGCTGCTCCGGTGCCGGCTGCGGGGTCGACGCGCCGGGCTCGCCGAGCTCCAGGAGCTGGCTCATGCCCTCCCCTCCGGTGGCGATGACGACGGCCGAGAGGACGTAGTCGATCCACGGCGGCACATCGGACTCGAACAGGGCCACGAGCTTGAGCTCTGCCTGGACCGCGAGGATCAGCGAGAGTACGAACGCCACCAGGTAGTAGGCGAGAGTGCTGACGTAGGCGAGCGGATCGCCCTCCTCGAGCGCCTCGCGCAGCCAGCGGGCGGCGCCCAGCAGCCGCTTGAAGGCCTGCCGGAGCACGAGGGTGACGGGCAGGAGAAAGAGAATCGCCCGGGTCAGCCGGTCGATGCCGAGCACCGCCAGCAAGCCTAGGCCGAGCATCGCTCCGGCGTTTTGACCGGGATTCTCCGCGAAGTCGCTCAAGAGTTGTTCGATTGCCGGCATCGTAGCCTCCTTCGATCAGGTTCAGTTGTCATCGGTAGAGCCCGGAAAGCAGACCAGGTCCGTGGTCTCGCGGATGAACGCCAGGTCGTCGATCGCGCCCGAGCGCCAGCCCTCGATGCGGACGCGCTCCACGCCAGGGACGCCCCGGGCTCCCTGGAGGTCGTCCTCGAGGCGGCCTCCGCGGAAGGTCTCGAGCCTGGCGTCGGCCAGCGCGATCCCGGAGCCGGTCAACTGGCAGCGCTCGCCGCCACCGAAGCGGACTCGCTCGACCCGGTTGTCGCCGGTCCGAGGCAGCTCGCATCTCGCGCTGGACCGTCCGCCGTCGGTCTCGATGACCAGCCAGGGGCGCCCACGGTCGGTGTCGACGATGGTCATCCCCAGAAACCGCAGGGAGGAGACGTGGGGCGCGCTCAGAATCGGGGAGAGGTCCAGCGTGATGCCGACTTCCGTCTCCCCTTCGTCGTTGGGTCGGTCGACCAGCCCGTCCTGGGGCGAGCGGTCGCACAGCTCCTCGCCGACGATCAGGACATTGCCGAGATGGTCGTCGTTGGCTTCGCCGGGGGTAGAGAGATCGGTGTCCCGCTCGTAGTTCAGACCGGAGCAGTAGTCCCTCTCCGAATCGGTCCGGCACGGGGGGCACTCCGGGGCGGGAGGCTCGGGAGCTGCCTGGCCGCGGCGGGAGTTGTAGATGACGGCGGCGTTGAAGCCCTCGAACTCGGGGTTCGAGGCGGTTACCAGGAGGTGGCCGTCGCCATCGTCGACCGGAACGCGGAGCGCCGGGGAGCCCTGTCCGCAGGCGAAGCAACCGGGTGGAAGAGCTTCGAAGCCGACGTACTCCGGGTCGCGCAGCCGCAGCAGCGGTGACCCCGACTGAGCGGTGTTCGGCTCGCCGGCGCCGGAGAGGCGGGCCGTGACCGTGGCTCGAGACAGCGCGACCTCGTCCCCGGTCTCGCCGAGCAGCTGAATCGGGTCTCGACAGCGGTACTCTCGCGTCTCACCCCGCTCGAGGGGCCCGTCTCCGCCGGCGGGGGCAACGGGCTCCGCCCGGCACCTGTCGTCTTCGATCTCGATCTCGTCGTACGAGAGACCGTCGGTGCGCAGGTTGGTGACGCGATACACGGGCCGGAACGAATCGTCCCGGCCGACCCAAAGGGGGACGCATTTCTGCACACGCAGCAGATGCTCGATCTCCAGTGGCGGGCGATTGGACGTGGCCGCGATCGCGCGACCGCGAGCGTCTCGCCCCTGGGCGCTCGCGGGTCGGAGGTAGAGCGGGTTGTCCTCATCGCCGCGGTGCCCCTGTGGCACGGAGTAGCTGCATTCGAAGCGCCAGGCTTCGTCGGGATCGAGCCGATTGTCGGAGTTAGCGTCGGAGGGTCCCGGGCCGGTCAAGGTTTCGAGGTCGCAGTCGTCGTCCTCGATCGAGACGTCGCCGTAGGGCCCGGCTCCCGAGGAGCGGAGCCAGTAGACGAGTCCGACGCCGGCGCCGTGGGACGCACTTGCGCTGGCGGGCAGCTTGACCAGAGTGAAGCCCGGATCGGGGCACGCTCGGCAGTCGGTTTCGCTGACCTCCAGCGCGATCTCCAGCACCGGCGCTGCTGTCTCCTCCTCGAGGTTGCCGGCGTCGAACGTGCAGGTGTAGTGCCAGCTCTCGCCCGGAGCCAGAAGGCCGCTGCCGCCCCCGCCGCCGATCTCCGACTGGGTCGCCGTGTAGGCCTGGCAAGGCCCGTCCGCGAGCCTGACGTCGACCTCTTCACTGGTGAGGCTCCTGGTGCCCGTATTGGTCACTTGGAACGAGGTCCGGAGGGCGACCGGAGGCGGTTCTTCCTCGGGCGGAGGCGGGCGCATGAGAAGCCAGGCGAGCAGGAAGCCCAGGCCGATCATGACGGCGTTGCGGCGCGGGTGGCGCAGCCGTTTCCGCGGCCGATCGGCCTTCGGGGGACCGGTTGCTCGAAACCGGAATTCCGTCATGCGATTCAAGTCCCGCGTCGCACGATGCTCCGCTCCGCTGCCAGGCGACGCCCCGCGAACCAGGGCTCGAGCCCGCGGCCGCCGCGCCCGATCGCGCGATCGTTAACAATAGGATGCCGGAAGAGTATAGCGGATCGTGGGGAGCGGGCCAGCTGGTCCGCCGGGTCCCCGCGTTGGAGGGAAGGCCAGGGTCGGGGGTTGGGGGTCGGCACGTCCCCCGTCCGGGGCTGGCTCGCGCCCCTTCTGAAAGTGGATGACGCGAGAGCCCAACTGACCCACTACCGTTTCGTGGGCTCGTCTTGTCCCGAGTCGCCGTAGCAGACGGGGAAACCTGGCCGGCCCGGGAAGATCGCTTCGGGAAAGCCCTCGCGGATGGTCGCGACCAGGTTGTCGAAGCTCTGCCAGCGGGCGAAGTGCCCCGGCGGTGCGTCGGGCAGCGGCAGGTGGCCGACGACGATCCAGCGCGGGCGAATGCGGTCGCGGACCATCGCGGCACGCCATTCGCTCGACAGGAACCAAAATGGAAGCAGGGCCAGGTCGGTACCGCGCAGGAGCCCGAGGTAGGGCTCGAAGTCCTCGATCTTGGCTTCCGTGTCGCCGAAGTGAAGGAACCGGCGATCGCCCAGCGTGACGACGAAGCCGAGGTTCTGGACCGGCGGGTTGCGGTCGCCGTGGTGAAGGTTGAGCACCTCGATCTGAATGCCTTGGAGGTCGAGCCGCTCGACCTCGCCGGCGGCCGGCAAGACGCCGCGGACACGTGCGAGCAGAGCCTGGTCGGCGGGGTCGCGCCGCGCCAGCTCGGCCACAGCTTGCGGCGTCGAGACGAAGACCGCCTCCGGGTTGGCGGTGAGGAAGCGCGCCACCGACGCAGAGTCGAAGTGGTCCGGGTGACTGTGGCTGGCGAGGGCGACGTGGACGCCGCCCCAGCCGTCGGTGCCAAGCTCGATGGGCTCGCGCAGCTCGGCGGGCAGGCCGGCGTAGCCGGTGACGTCGGGCGACAGCAGGGCGTCCACCAGCACGCGCTTGCCGGCCCCCTCGATCAGGAAGCCCTCGTTGGCGAGGTAGGTCGCCTCGATGCCGGCGGGGGGCGCCGAGATCGGCGCGGGCGCCGTCGAGAGTTGGGCGCGGGCCGGGCCGGCCAGGGCCGCCGCCCAGGCGATGGCGGCGATCGTCGGCAGGTTGGCGGTGATCCGTCTCAAACTGAATCGCCTCGCGACCGACCGAGACTATCGCGCCCCGGTGTCGAGCGCGGCTGGCCTAAGCTCCCGCCCCGCCCTCGGAGCGCGCCACGTAAAGGGCCGCCGTCAGGTCGCCCGCGACGTTGACGGTGGTGCGGCACATGTCGAGCAGCCGATCGACGCCCAGGATGATGGCGATGCTCTCGGGCGGAACGCCGACCGAGGCGAGAACCATCATGATCAGCGGCAGCGAGCCGCCCGGGACGCCAGCGGCGCCGATCGCGGTCACCACCGAGAGGATGAAGACCACGAGCTGCTGGCTCCAGGCCAGCTCGATGCCGAAGACCTGGGCCAGGAAGAGGACGGTGACGCCCTCGTAGAGCGCGGTGCCGTTCATGTTCATCGTCGCTCCCAGGGGCAGGACGAAGCCCGCCACCCGGGGAGCGATCTCCAGCTCGCGCTCCGCGACCGCGATGGTCGTCGGCAGCGTGGCGTTGCTCGAGCTGGTCGAGAACGCGGTGACCAGGCAGGCTCGCACCCGCTTCCAGAACCGGAGCGGGCCGAGGCCGCCGAGCGTTCGCACCATCGCCGAGAGCGTCACGGCGGCGTGGATCGCGAGCCCGCCGATTACCACCGCAACGTAGAGCCCGAGCTGGCCGAGCAGCTCCCAGCCGAAGCGGGAGGTGACCGCGAAGATGAGACCGAAGACGCCCACCGGCGCCAGCCGCATGGCGAAGTCGATGATCTTCGCGACGACGTCGCCGAGCGCCTCGACGAAGCGCAGCATCGGGGCGGCGCGCTCGTTCGGCATCGTGGTCAGCGCCGCGCCGAACATGAGCGCGAAGAAGATCACCGCCAGCATGTCCCCGTCCGCCGCGGCCCGCACGGGGTTGCGCGGTACGACGTTGACCAGGGTCTGGATGCCGAACCGGGCGTCACCCGCGGCGAGCCCCTCGGTCTGCGAGCGGTAGCTCTCGAACAGGGCCGCGCGGGTCTCCGGGTCCATGCCGGCGCCCGGTCGGAGCGCGTTGACCAGAGCCAGCCCGAGGACGACGGACAGCGCCGTGGAGAGCAGGAAGTAGGCCACCGTCTTGCCTCCGAGGCGCCCGAGCTGCCGGACGTCGCCGACTCCGGCGACGCCGAGCGTGATCGAGGCGAAGACCAGCGGCACGACCGTCATCAGCAGCATGCGCAGGAAGATCTGACCCATCGGCGACGCGACGTTGTCTACGGTCCAGCGCGCCCACTCGGCGCCCGGGGCGAAGACGTGGACGGCGACGCCGCTGGCGGCTCCGAGCAGCAGCCCGAAAAGGATCTGGTTGTGGAGCTTCATCGGGGCCGGTGCCGCCCTCAGTCGTCGTCTTGCGGCCGTTGCGGCGTGCGCAGCACCGCGGCGAAGAAGCGGGCGGTGAAGAACACCACCACCGCCCAGGTCGCCGTCAGCATCAGCCAGGCCGAAAGCGTCATCGCCGCGCTCCCTTGCGCCGCCAGGCGTTCCAGACCAGCACCGCGATCGCCAGGAAGACGCCGAGCAGCAGGAGCCGCGTGAGATCCACCACCATGCCGCGGGTCGGCAGGCCGGCGGCGTCGAACCAGCTGTGGGCGGCGTCGCCGACGTGGAAGATCCGGCCGATGACGCTCTCGGGCGCGAACGGCCACCCCTCGCCCGCGAACAGCTGCGAGAACGCCGCTCCCCAGCCCCGGCCCATGGGCTGGAAGAGCGCCCCCACGAAGACGACCAGGATGAACAGCGGCGTGATCCAGCGGATCACGAAGCGGTAGAAGGTGGGCACCCGGATGTCGGCGCCGCGGGTGATCTCGGCCCAGCCGCGCTCCATGCCGAAGATCCAGGCGAAGATGATGACCTCGAGCAGGGCGAAGACCACCAGGCCGAACGTGCCGGTCCAGAAGTCGAACTCGTCGAACGCGCCGGCGGGGTAGAGCCAGACGCAGACGAAGCCCAGGGCGAAGACGGAGAGGCCGAAGCCGAGCGCCGCCCGGCGGCGTGGAAGCCCGTACTCGTCCTCGAGAAAGGCGAGGATCGGCTGCCCCATGGCCAGCGACGAGGTGATGCCGGCGAAGAACAGCAGCCCGAACCACATCGCCCCGGCGACCGGCGCGAACGCGCCCCAGTTGTGGAACAGGGTGGGCAGGGTCAGAAAGCCGAGCGAGAAGCCGCTGCCGCCGGCGGTCGCCTCCTGGACCGCCGCGAGGCCGATGTAGGCGGTGGCGATCGGGATCAGCAGCGAGCCGCCCAGAATCACTTCCACGAACTCGTTCATCCAGCCGGCGGTGGCGGCGTTGAGGGCGATGTCCTGCTTCTGCTTCACGTAGGAGGCGTAGCAGTGGATCGAGCCCATGCCGACCGACAGGGTGAAGAAGATCTGCCCGGCGGCCGCCATCCAGATCGTCGGGTCGGTCAGGCCGCCGAGCCGCGGCTGCCAGACGAAGTTGAGCCCCTCGAGCGGGCTCTGCACGACCCCGGGGTCGCCGGGCGAGAGCGTCAGCGCCCGCACCGCCAGCACCGCCGCGAAGACGAACAGCAGTGGCATGCCGATCTTGGCCGCCAGCTCCACCCCCTTGACCAGGCCCCGCGAAAGGATCCAGGTGTTGAGCGCCAGCGTCAGCGCGAAGAAGAAGAACGCCCCGAGCGGCAGAGCGAAGATCGAGTCGGCGGTCACGCCGAGGTACTCGGGGAAGAACCGGGCCGGGTCGACGTGCTCGAACGTGCCGATCAGCGAGTGCCAGACGTAGGCGAGCGTCCACGACTCGAGATAGCAGTAGTAGGCCGCGACGCACAGGTTGGTGAACAGGCCGAAGACGCCGACGTACTTCAGCCAGCGGTAGCGTCCGAGGCTGGCGAACTGGCCCGGCGCCGAATGGTGGCCGAGGCCGCCGCCGTGCCGGCCGATGGCCCACTCCACCCAGAGCAGCGGAATGCCCATCAGCAGGAACGAGACCAGGTAGGGGATCAGGAAGGCGCCGCCGCCGTTCTGCGCCGCCTGGGCGGGGAACCGGAGGAAGTTGCCGAGGCCGACCGCGTTGCCGGCGACCGCCAGCACCAGCCCGACCCGCGTGCCCCAACCCTCTTGCCTGCCGGACACGAGCCCACCTCCTGGAGCGCTCCGAAGCCCCGAGCGGCGACGGTGGAGTATAGGCGAGCCGCGGCGGAAAGCAAGAGGCCCTTCAGCCGAGGCGGCCCGACGTCGAGGTCTCGATCCGCAGGACCGCGTCCGAGGCGGTGACGTAGAGAACCGAGCCGTCCTCTCCCCAGGCGCAGTTCGACGTTGCCACGCCGGTCGGGACCGTTCCCAGGTGCCGGCCGTCGGGAGCGAAGACGTAGACGCCCCCCGGGCCGGCGGCGAACAGGTGACCGTCGCGGCCCACCACGAGGCCGTCGGGCCCGCCCGGCAGCTCGCGGGCGAAGCCGGAGGCGTCGAAGAAGAGGCGGCGTCCGCCGAGCGCTCCATCGGCCAGGACGTCGTAGGCCAGCCAGGCGGGCCGCTCGGGATCGACGTCGGTGACGTAGAGCGTGCGCTCGTCGGGCGACAGCGCGATGCCGTTCGGCGCCCGCAGGCCGCGCTCCAGGAGGGTCAGCTCGCCCGCCGCCGACAGGCGGTAGACGCCGCTGAAGTCGAGCTCCTTGTCGGGGTCGTCGAAGGTGCCCGGCAGGCCGAACGGGGGATCGGTGAAGTAGAGGTCGCCGCTCGAGCTGTAGACCGCGTCGTTGGGGCTGTTCAGGCGCTTGCCCTCGAAGCGATCGACCAGGGTCGTCCGGGTGCCGTCGATCTCCAGGCGGGAGATCCGGCGGTCGCCGTGCTCGCAGAGCACCAGCCGCCCACGGGGGTCGAAGGTGAGGCCGTTGGCGCCCGGCTCGCGGCCGGTGAACGGCCGCGAGCCGCTGTAGCCGCTCGGCCGCAGGAACAGCTCGACGCCCGTCTCGCGGCTCCAGCGGTAGACCGAGTTGGCCGGAATGTCGGTGAAGAGGAGCGCCCCGACCGCCCGGTCCCAGGCCGGCCCTTCGACCCAGGCGAAGCCGTCGGCGAGGCGCTCGGCGGCGGCGCCGGGCGGCAGCAGCCGGTCGATCTCCGGATCGAGGCGCACGACGCCGTCGGGGCTCGCGCAGCCGAGCAGCAGGGCGAAAGCGAGGGTCAGGCCGGCGCCGGGCGCCAGGGGATCGCGGACCATGGTGGGGTGTAGTCGGGCTCCTTTCGTGACCGCTTCGCGCGGCCTCCGCGCTCGGACCTTGGATGCCGCGGCGCCGGCCGCGGTTTCGCCCGCCTCGCGCGCTATGGCAGGATCTGAACCTACCGCCTCGGCTGACGTACCTAGCGAGAAGGAAGTTCGACACGATGGCGTACAGCCTCCCGGAGCCCGAGCTCGTCGCTCCTCTTCTGCTCGCCGCCCTGCTCGGCGCCTGCTCCGGCCCGCCCGAGCCGCCGTCGACGGGCGCCGGAGGATCGCAGGTCGCGCTCGCTCGCGCGGTCGACTCCGCCGCCGTCGTCTCGGCGCCGGCGCCGATGGCCGCCCGCCGGCAGGAGTCGTGGAGCTTCCCCGACGACGCCGACGCCTGGAGCAGGCTCGACCACCGCCACACGCCGTGGTTGGCGGGCGTCGAGACCGAGCGCGGCGAGGACGCCCTGCGGGTCGCGGTCTCACGGCCGCCGCGGCAGCGCACCATGCTGCTCGTCGGCGGTCTCTACCTCGAGCTCGAGGGCGATCTCCGCCTCCGCGACTGGGAGTCGGTCCGCATCCGCGCCCGCTCGTCCGACCGCTTTGCCGGGCTCACGGTGGTCCACAACCTGACCGACGACGACGCGCTCCCCGGCGACGACAAGTTCTTCTTCTCGTCCGACGACGCGCCGCCGCTGTTCAGCGACGGCTCGGAGCAGAGCTACGTGATCCCGATCCACCCGCGCCCGGACGAGGTCGAGCACGCCCCCTTCGAGAGCCTCGGCGTGGTGGTCGCGGCCGTCGAGCCGGCGGCCCTGGAGGTGCTTTCGATCGAGCTGGTGGCGCGCGGCGCCGCCTACCTCGAGGACTTCGGAGTGCGCCACGTCTTCCGGGGCGGCGAGAGCCGGGCGACCCTGTTCGCCCATGCGCCGGCGACGGCGCGCTTCGAGCTCGAGGCGCCGGTGGCGGGCCGGCTCGATCTCGGCTTCGCCACCGAGCCCGGGGAGAGGGTGCGCTACCGGGTGCTGGCGCGTGCGGCAGGCGGCTCCGGGGAGGAGCTGCGGCTGTTCGACGAGACGGTCTCCGGCGACGGCTGGACCCAGCGCGCGATCGATCTCGCGCCGGCGGGCGGCGGCCCGTGCGAGCTCACCCTGGAAGCCACCAGCGATCGCCCGGGCGCCGTCGCCCTCTGGGGCGCGCCGATCGTCTCGCGTCCGGCCGCATCGAGCGCGCGCCCGAACGTCATCTTCTACGTCATCGACGGCGGCGGCGGCGACCTGATGAGCGTCTACGGCTACGAGCGCCCGACCACGCCGTTCCTCGAGACCCTGGCTGCCGAAGCGGC
This sequence comes from Thermoanaerobaculia bacterium, assembly GCA_041575955.1. Classification (GTDB taxonomy): domain Bacteria; phylum Acidobacteriota; class Thermoanaerobaculia; order Multivoradales; family JAHEKO01; genus JAHEKO01. The sequence goes on along the minus strand of JBFGLX010000023.1, from coordinate 856 downwards.
GCTGTTCGAGCGCGCCTACTCGAACTCGACCTGGACCCAGCCCTCGACGGTCTCCTTCATGACCTCCCTCCAGCACAGCGTGCTGGGCGGCCTGCGCCGCGGGGTCCATTCGACGCCGGTGCCCGCCGCCGCCACCACCATGGCCGAGCACTTCGCCCGCGCCGGCTACCTGACCGCCTCGTACACCGCCAACCCCAACGCCGGCCGGATGATCGGTCTCGAGCGCGGCGTCGACGTCCTGCGCGACGGCCAGGTCGAGCACCACTCGACCTCGTCCGAGGACCTCCACGAGGCCTTCTGGAAGCTGCGTGCGAGCTACCCCGGCGGGCCGTGGTGGGTCCACTTCCAGACCACCGACGTGCACGAGCCGAACCAGCCCCGGCCGCCGTTCGCCGGCCGCTTCGTCAGCGCCGTGCGCGAGCGTCGGCTGCGCGAGTGGGACGGGCAGATCTTCCGCACCGCCGGGGCGTTGTTCGGCCGGACGAACATCGAGAGCTTCTACTCGACCGCCCTGGCCCGCGCCGGCATCGACCGGCACGCCTATTTCGACACCCGCCGCGGTCTCTACGACGAGACCATGCTGCACCAGGACCATCAGCTCGCCGAGCTGGTCGACGGACTCCGGGAGAGCGGCCTCTGGCAGACGACGCTGCTGGTCATCGCCGCCGACCACGGCCACCCGGCGGGCTCGTTCGCCCGCTTCGGCCGCGGGCTCATCGAGCCCCAGCCGGAGCCCTGGCAGGGCGCCCTGTTCGACTCCTACTCGACCCGCGTGCCGCTGCTGTTCATCTGGCCCGGCAAGATCGAGGGCGGCCGGCGGTTCGACGCCCCGGTGTCGATGATCGACGTGTTGCCG